>NZ_NCWQ01000017.1:0-83048 GCF_002156885.1 Flavobacterium sp. AJR
TTGAGCCGGCGGAGGGACTCGAACCCACGACCTGCTGATTACAAATCAGCTGCTCTAGCCAACTGAGCTACGCTGGCAATTTCAATAAAAAAGTCCGCTATTTCTAACGGACTGCAAATGTAGCTATTTTATCTTTGTATCAAAACTTTTTTTGAAAAAAATTTACATTAAATATGTGTTCTTACCTTTTCTTTCCTTTTTACTAACAATCGTTCAAGTGATTCCGCCGAAAGCTCAACAGCCTCTTCAAAAGTTTTACACTGTTTTTTTACCAAAAAATCATCACCAGGAACATTGATTTTTATCTCAGCAATTTTATTCTCTTTATCACTGGTTTTTTCAACTTTTAAAAAAACATCTGCCGACACTACCCTGTCGTAATACTTTTCTAACTTATCCATTCTCTCTTGAACGAAATCTACTAATTTTCTGTCAACAGTAAAGTTAACCGCATGAACATCTACCTTCATAATAATTATTTTAGAATTAAACATTTCAGAATTCTTATTTATTCCTAGGATGTGCATCGGCATATACTTTTTTAAGAGCAGTTAAACTGCTATGAGTATACACTTGTGTAGATGCCAAACTTGAATGCCCTAACAATTCCTTGACTGAATTTAAATCGGCCCCGTTATTTAATAAGTGAGTCGCAAATGTATGGCGGAGAACATGAGGACTTTTTTTCACTTTTTCGGAGACTTTACTAAAGTATGAATTTATTAATCGATACACAAAGGTTTCATTTAATTTTAACCCTTTTTTAGTAATAAAAAAATAATCTTTATCAATAATATTTTCAACACTTTCGCGCTCTTTTACATACAACAAAAACTGTTCGGTAATTACAGGCAAAACAGGAATAATACGTTCTTTATTACGCTTACCTAACACTTTAATAGTACAAGCCGACGAATCGACATTATTTACCTGCAACCCGATTAATTCTGCCCTACGTATACCTGTAGTATAAAACAAATCGACTATCAATTTATTCCTCACTTCTTCAAAACCTACAGAATTCCCCATTTGACTCATCAAATCAATCAATTCTTTTTCAGAAAAAGGAATCTGTATTGTTTTAGGAGTTCTCAACGCTTTATGTTTCAGCATTGGATTAACTTCTATTTGTTTGATTTTTAAAAGAAATTTATAAAACGCTTTTAAAGAAGCCATTTTGCGATTAACCGAAACGTTAGACACATTACTATCTACAAGCGAAACAATCCAAGACCTAATCTGACTATAATTTGCCTGATCAATATTTTCCTGTTCAAAATGAAGTTTATTAAACGACTCAAAAGAAACGATATCGTTCATATAAGCATTCAGGGTATGCGGAGAGTATTTTTTCTCCAACTGAAGATATTCCTGAAATGCTTGTTTATTTGTTTTCATAAAATAAAAAAACCGTTAGCATCAAAGTTATAAAATTTTGATGACTAACGGTATTTATTTGAATATAGATTTTATCTAACTCTCCAAGTTGTCTTTCATGTTTTGAATGTAAGCAGCTTTTTGAATTTTGATTCTATTTTTTACAGATGGCTTAATAAAAGCAGTACGTGCTCTTAACTGACGAACAGTTCCTGTTTTATCAAATTTTCTTTTATAGCGCTTTAATGCTCTATCGATATTTTCTCCGTCTTTAATTGGTATAATTAACATAATATTGACACCCCCTTTCGTTAAGTGTGCAAAAGTAAACATTATTTCCAATTACGAGTTATAAATTACGAATTATTTTTTTACAATATGTTTATTGAGAGAAGCGAGATGTAAAGTGTAAAATATTAAGACGTGAGTAACAACATCAATACAATTCTTTAATTTAATCTTTTCACATTTTACGAATCCCTTTTCACATATCTCTTTTTACGTATCTTAATCGTAATGGAGGATTGCGTGAGGGATTGCAGCGGAAATCCTTTTTTGTTCTTTCTTTTAGAACAAAAAAGATTATAGCGAAAAGCCCGACCTCAAAAAAAGAAGCCACTCAACGTAAAATGAATGGCTTCTTTTTTTGTGGGCACGCCCATATTATATAATTAGTCTTTTAGAATATTTCTTGAAATAACTAATTTCTGAATTTCGGTAGTTCCTTCTCCGATAGTACACAACTTTGAATCTCTGTAGAATTTCTCTACTGGAAAATCTTTTGTATATCCGTAACCTCCATGAATTTGAACCGCTTCATTAGCCACTTTCACACATACCTCTGAAGCATACATTTTAGCCATTGCTCCCATTGTGGTTACTGGCCTATGTTGTTGCTTTAAAAATGCTGCTTTGTGCAATAACAATTCTGAAGCTTCGATTTCGGTTACCATATCTGCCAACTTAAACGAAATTCCCTGAAAACTACTAATCGGTTGCCCAAACTGGTATCTTTCTTTTGAATATTTTAAAGCTGCTTCATATGCCCCTTTTGCAATTCCTAGGGATAATGCTCCTATTGAGATTCGTCCTCCGTCAAGAATTTTCATAGATTGTATAAATCCTTCTCCAACATTTCCTAAACGGTTTGCGTCTGGAATTCGGCAATTATCAAAAACCAATTCTGCCGTTTCACTAGCACGCATTCCTAATTTATTTTCTTTTTTTCCTGATGTAAATCCCGGCATTCCTTTCTCGAATACAAAAGCTGTCATTCCGCGAGAATCTCCTTTTTCGCCTGTACGTACAATTACTACTGCAATATCTCCTGATTTACCATGGGTAATGAAGTTCTTCGCTCCATTTACTACCCAATGATCTCCATCTTTTACCGCTGTCGTGTTCATTCCTCCAGCATCTGAACCTGTATTGTGCTCTGTTAACCCCCAAGCACCAATATGTTCTGCTGTGGCTAATTTAGGAAGCCATTTTTTCTTTTGTTCTTCATTACCAAATGTCAAGATATGATTTGTACATAATGAATTATGAGCAGCAACCGATAATCCTATAGATGGATCAACTTTTGAAATTTCTTCAATAATGGTTATATATTCATGATAACCTAATCCTGACCCTCCATATTCTTCTGGAACCAGAACTCCCATAAAACCCATTGCTCCTAATTCTTTGAATAGGGAGATTGGAAATGTTTGCGCTTCATCCCACTCCATTATATATGGACGGATGTTTTTTTCAGCAAATTCTTTTATGGACTGAGCAATCATAGACTGCGTTTCGTTATAATCAAAATTCATTAGTATATTTTTAGAACTCCAAATATAAACCAATTATTTTTGCTTTTTCAACAGGAAAGCCCTTAATTTTTATCAAATCCTCAATATTCTTTATATTTCCGTTCATACTTCGATAGGTGACGATTTGTTTTGCCAGCGCATATCCGAAATAAGGAAAGAGCGCCAGCTCTTTTAAAGACGCATCATTTATGGCTATTTTCTTGAAATTAGTGAGTTCTGAAATTTTAAAATGACTATTTAAATTTGAAATAACTTCTGGCGAAAGTCCCCAAATATCATCAAGCTGTTCCATAGAGACAAAATAACCATAACTTTCTTTCTGTTTTAAAATTCGCAAAGAAAGAACTTCTCCAATTCCTGAAACTTTAGTCAAATCTTCTTGAGTAGCACTATTAATATCTACCTGAATAATTTTTTCTTTTTTAGGGAATATCTTCTGATTTGGGTAATTTTTATATTCTTTTGTTTCTTTCTTATTGTTTACCCAATCTGGAAATTTAAAATACGGAGTCATTACATTTAATAATGAATCTGAAATTTTTGTTACATCCTGAAACTCCTTGGGAGAATTAACATATTTATTCTCTTTACGAAAAGCTAATAATCTATCTATTTCTTCTACTGACATACCTAGTTTATATCCTTTGTAATCTGTAATAAAATTAGGATTGAATAAATAAACTTTTTCTTCTCTATTATTATCTGCAGTTTTAATCGAATCTATTTCGCTTTGTAAAGACATCCATTTTTCTTTTTCGGGAAAAAACTGTGATGGGGAGCTAAAATCTGCAAAAAAGTAAACTAACTGCAAAATGATGATGATTGCAAATAGAAAAAAAATACCGATTCGTTGTTCTCGACTAAACTTAAAGTAAGGAGCAATTTTTCTAGAATTCATTTTTGATTAAAGCTTAATTCAACTTGGGGCTGTAAGTTATATCAAAAAACTTTATTTTCGTAGGAAAATATTTAAAATTTCATCACCAAATACAAAACAATTTAAATATCTTGCAAAGCAAAATATCCGATTAACAAACAATTTCGCAGAGTTTTAATTATTTTATAACTTAAAATGCACTAATTGTTTTTATTTTTTATAAAAAAGAATACATTTGGAGCTTAATAACAATTAACCAAAATAATATATGTCAATTTGGAAAACTAAACCACTTTCGGTATTGCTTAATGAAGCTTCCGAATCTGAAAAAGGCTTAAAAAGAACCTTATCTTCAGGGTCATTAGTGGCGCTAGGAGTAGGTGCAATTATTGGAGCCGGATTATTTTCATTAACTGGAATTGCTGCAGCTGAACATGCTGGGCCAGCAGTTACATTATCCTTCATTCTAGCTGCTATAGGATGTGCTTTTGCAGGTCTTTGTTACGCAGAATTTGCTTCGATGATACCTGTTGCAGGTAGTGCTTACACTTACTCTTATGCAACTATGGGTGAATTTATGGCATGGATTATAGGTTGGGATTTAGTTTTAGAATATGCATTAGGAGCCGCAACGGTCGGTGTAAGTTGGTCGCGTTATTTACTCGAATTACTTAATAAATATAATATTCATCTTCCGCATAATTTAATTTGTTCTCCCTGGGAAACATTAAAACTAAGTGACGGAACTATTATTGAAGGAGGAATAATTAACCTTCCTGCTATTATTATCGTTTCATTACTTTCTTTATTATTAATAAGAGGTACTAAAGAATCGGCATCTATAAACAATTTCTTAGTTATTTTAAAAGTAGCGGTTGTAATTGTTTTCATCGTATTAGGATGGAGCTTTATTGACAATGCTAACTATACCCCATATATCCCTAAAAACACTGGTGTTTTTGGTGAATTTGGCTGGTCTGGTATTGCTGCCGGGGCTGGAACTGTATTTTTTGCTTTTATTGGTTTTGACGCTGTATCTACTGCTGCTCAAGAAGCTAAAAATCCTCAGAAAGGAATGCCAATTGGTATTTTAGGTTCTTTGGTAATCTGTACTGTACTATATGTTTTGTTTGCTCACGTAATGACTGGTCTTGTGCCTTATTATGAGTTTGCTGGTGATGCTAAACCTGCTGCAACTGCATTTGCAAAAACCGGATATACTTTTTTACAAACTGGTTTAATCATTGCGATTTTAGCTGGATATACTTCGGTAATATTGGTTATGTTAATGGGACAAAGCCGTGTGTTTTATACTATGAGCAAAGACGGATTGTTACCTAAATTCTTTAGTGAAATTCACTCTAAATTCCGTACTCCTTGGAAAACTAACCTTTTCTTCTTAGTATTTGTAAGTTTATTTGCTGGATTCGTTCCTGTAAGTGACTTGGGTCATATGGTAAGTATTGGTACTTTATTAGCCTTTGTATTAGTATGTATTGGCGTTATGGTAATGCGTAAAAAATTGCCGGATGCTCCTAGATCTTTCAGAACTCCATTGGTTCCTTTTGTACCAATTGCTGGAATTGTAATTTGTTTGGCATTGATGTATTCTTTACCCAATGAAAGCTGGATAAGACTTGTTATCTGGATGGCTCTAGGTGTTGTTATTTACTTTACTTACGGCAAGAAAAACAGTAAATTAAACAATCCTGATAAATAATATATCTCTCAATACAAAAAAGGGATTATAAAGTAAGTTACTTTATAATCCCTTTTTTTATGGAATAAAATGAATTTACAAATCAAAAACAGAAGTTCTTTTAGCACGAACTAAATCTTTTAATCTAATCCAGAATGCTAGTGTTAAATATACTCCAAACCACAATCCAGCAGTAACAAAGGATATGTATATAAAAAACAAACGAACACTTGTTACTCGCATTCCTAATTTATCGGCTAGCCTAGAAGAAACATGAAAGCCGTATTTTTCAAAAAAGAATTTAAGTTTAATAATTGCTGACATATATTTGATAGTTGATTGGCAAAAGTACAAAATAAAAACAATTACCTAATTTTACATTTATCTCATTCTCTAACTTTCTAATTCCCCTTTAGTAATTCCATCCCTACAACACAATCAAGACATCTGCTTTTATTACAGTATTCATTTTTTAGTTGTAATAATGATTGAGTTTCAAAAGCATTTTGAGCATTAATTTTAAACAATTTAAACTTGTCTATGACGGAGTTTTTTTCTGGTTTAATTTCATTTAAAAGCGCAATCAAATCTTCCGAAATAGCTTCTCCTTGCTTTTTAGCATAAGCAAATTGCATCGGAATGATTGTATTTACGATAAGTAAATCGACAAAGGTTTGTGCCGTTTTTTTCGTCTTTACAGGGCTTATTTTATCAAACTGATAGTGGTTTTGCCAATATGGTGCAACGGAAACTAATAGTAAATCATAAATTTCTTTAACCGATTTTAAAGTAATAATCTTAGAAAATAAATTCTGATGTTTATGATATAAATTAGCTAATTGCGAAAGGCGAATCGTTGGAAAATTATCTGGTCTGAGTTTAAAAAACTGCACAGGCTCTATGTAATTTTTCTCCAGTTGGTATTTATGTAACAGATAAAAATATCTGAATTTTAAATCTTTAAAATAATTATCCTCTTTTTCAATATCTAACAAACCTGCATTTCCAAAAAGCAAGGCTTCTAAATTTTCAACTTCAAAGCTTTCTTTTCTTATTATAGTAAAGGGAATAGATAGGGCTATCTCTAAAAAGGAATTTCCGTTGATATTTAAGCCAAAGTTTTTAGCTAAAAAGCAAAACATTACTGCTTCCCAATCATTATTTGTTAATTCTAACAGCTCATAAATAGGCTGTGATTTACGCTCTAATCTTTCAAAAAACAAACGTTCTTGCCAATTTATGAATGAAAAACTATCAATATCTTTAATTTCTTTTTCGCAAAAAATCCAAGATTTAGGCGCAATTAAGGTTTTATAGTTTTTAATAATTTCTTCTGAAACGTAGTTTTTTAAAATCAAGACAGGGATTTCTGAATTGTTTCTATTAAAAATTTCACTATCATGCTCCCAAACTACATGAAGAATTACATTTTCGTACGCTTTATCTTTTTCATGATGATGCAAATACCAATCGGAAGATTTTAGGTGTATTTCAATATTTCCTGCCCATTTTTGATTTCCTATTATAACTTGTGCATTAAAAAAATCAGGACCAGCCAATTCCAGATACTGTCCTACATTAATAATGGTAAGTTCTTCATTATTATACGTTCTTAGATTTAAAGTATCAAACTTTTTATACTTCCATAGATAATGCAAAAAATCTTCTTTCATTTTTTTTAGCCATTTAAAGATTGACTAATGTAATTCAAAAAAAGCTAAAAATGAAAGAAAATTACTTCAATAAATATAATTTAGCACATGCCCGAGCATCTGACAATGCTTCGTGATGATTGAGCTGTATTTTCATTTCGCGACAGCAATCGCTCAATTTGGCAGGTTTTAATCCTTTGGCTTTATATATTTTAACTGTGCATTCCCAGCGTGAAGCGATATTTAAATCTTCATAGCTTAGTCCGCATAATTCCATAGACTTTGCTAAAACATTGCGATCAAAGCTTTCATTATGAGCAACCACGATTCTATTTTCTAAACGTTTCTTGATTTCCGGATATACTTGAGCAAATGATTTTGCATTTACTGTATCTCTTGGATAAATACCATGTACTCTAATTGTAAATGGTGAATATTCGTTATTAGGTGGCTTGATTAAAGTAACAAACTCGTCTACTATAACTCCATTCTCTACAGTAACTATACCTACTGAACAAGGATGATATCCTGTAGCTGTTTCAAAATCTATGGCGGTAAAAGTCATTATACTAAATTTATAAGCTAAAAATGCCACAAACTCAACGAGCTTTCTCGCTAGATTTGTGGCATTTTAATTTGTTTTGAATTATGTCCTATTTTATAGAACCTATAATATCGTATTTTGTTATAATATGATGGTTTCCGTTTTCTAAATCTACTAAAACTGCATCATTTTCTTTTGTAAACAATTTCGAAACTTCTTCTATCGGAGTCCCTAGTTTTACAATAGGGAATGGTTTCCCCATCACTTCTTTAATCGGTTTTTCGGCTACATTTTTATCGGCTACATAACTTCTAAATAAGTCTGTCTCATCTACCGAACCTACAAATCCAGTAATATCTACTACAGGTATTTGAGAGATTTTATATTTACGCATTCTTTCAATAGCATGCGAAACCAACTCTTCGGTACGTACAACTATTAATTGCTTGTCTAAATGATCTTTTATAACATCTTCAGCTTTTGTAACATTCTCTTCTAGAAAACCACGCTCACGCATCCAATCATCATTAAACATTTTACCTACATAACGGCTTCCTGAGTCATGAAAAAGCACCACAACGACATCATCTTTTGTAAAATGTTCTTTTAGTTGCAACAATCCTTTTATACAAGCTCCTGCTGAATTCCCTACAAAAATTCCTTCTTCGAGTGCAATTTTTCTTGTGTAAACAGCTGCATCTTTATCGGTTACTTTTGTAAATCCATCTATCAATGAAAAGTCAACATTTTTAGGTAAAATATCTTCTCCAATTCCTTCGGTGATGTATGAATAAATTTCGTTTTCATCAAAAATACCTGTTTCATGGTATTTTTTAAAAACTGAACCATATGTATCTATTCCCCAAATTTTGATATTTGGGTTCTTTTCTTTTAAGTATTTTGCTACTCCAGAAATTGTTCCTCCTGTTCCTACTCCAACGACAAAATGAGTTATTTTTCCATCTGTTTGTTCCCAAATTTCTGGTCCTGTTTGTTCATAATGTGCCAATGCATTTGATGGGTTATCATATTGATTTACATACCATGAATTTGGAGTTTCTTCTGCTAATCTTTTTGAAACAGAATAATAAGAACGCGGATCTGTTGGCTCTACATCTGTTGGACAAACTACTACTTTAGCGCCTACTGCACGCAAGATGTCCATTTTTTCTTTTGATTGCTTATCCGAGATTACACAAATAAGTTTGTATCCTTTTATAATTGCAACCAAAGCCAGTCCCATTCCTGTATTTCCTGAGGTTCCTTCGATAATAGTTCCTCCTGGCTTTAAGCGCCCATCTGCTTCGGCATCTTCAACCATTTTTACAGCCATTCTATCCTTAACAGAATTTCCTGGGTTAAAAGTTTCTACTTTTGCTAAAACCAATGCATCAATTCCTGCTACGGTTTTATTTAGTTTGACTAACGGTGTGTTGCCAATTGTTTCTAAAATATTTTTTGAGTAATTCATTATATTAAGTTTGGAAATTATACGGTCTGATTCCCATTATTATTAATTAATTTTATTGGAAGAAATTCCAAACTAAACCAAATCGGATGACAAAATCACGATATGGATTATTAGGTGCTGAATAGTAATTACTACTCGAAAACGATGAGTTAAAATGCTCTGCTTTTAAAAAGATTCGAGTTTGTCTAATTCTGGCGTTTATAAAAAAGTCAAAGTTCGGATAATTTCCGATTTCTTTCTTATTTTGAACAAAAAATTCACCAATTACAGGATTATAATCATTACCATAATAGCTGGTGAAATAATTAAACACAATTCCTGTTTGTAAGTAAAGTGCTTTCTTAAAGAAATAATTAGTGTAGTACAATGTATTTCTTGTAACAATTTCTGGCACATTCAAAATAGCATCTGTTTGATCTACTTTTTGGTATAAAACGGTATTATCTAATGCAAATCTGCCAAATTTAAATTCTTTACTTGCCTTTACCTCTAGATAATTAATTGTATTACTATATTGTGCTGGTCTTATAATTTGTGTTTTCAAAGCAGCTTCGGCAGCTGTTGATTGATCCTCAAAATACAAATGGTCATTCAAAACTGAATATTGAAATGACATATTAACCCATGGCGTAATAGCGCTAGCACTTAATGAATTAATTTTTTCGTTTTTAAAATTTTTCGACCAGTTATACTCTACATAACTACTTTGGTATAAATTATAGTTATTATTAGGTAGTTTGTTTATGTTTTGATACTCAAATAAAAATTTAATCTTATCGCTAAAATCATATTTAAGCTTTGCTTCTAAATCCGAAAGCGACTGACTTGTTATTGATCTTGAATATAAAAATCTTCCGTTCCATTTATTTTTTTGATATTCATATTGTCCACCAAAACTATTAATATCCTGACTTAATGAACTAGGGATAATTGTTCCATCATCAAAAAGCAAAACTCTTCCATAATACGAATTACTTCTAAAATCATCTACAAAAAAATGAAATTTCCCTAATAATACATTTTCATAAGCAACTCCTACCTTATTATACATTTTATTATAATGAGATTGATCATTGATATTACTTGTTACATACGAATTTCCAAATCGAAGTACATTTTCATTACCTACTCTTGATAAAACTGTTGGCTGATAGTATTCGAAAAATTTATTTTCATAATTAAACTGGTGCATTACATACAAATTATTATTTCCTTCTGTTTCATTTATTCTGTATGCGTGATCAAAAAACAGTCGCTTACCTTTTAAAAACGATTTTGCATCTGTTAAATACACTTCCAGCCTTTGTCGGTTTTTAAAATCTGGATCACCACTTTCAAAATCCTCAGGCGTTGTTATCCCTCCATTTTCTTCATTCGAAACATCTTGGTAGGTATAATGCGCATTAATATGATACTGTCCTTTTTTTGTGCTATAACTTGTTGTAAATTTAAAATTCCCTGTACTCGACAGTTGATTGATATAATTACCCTCAGACCTTAATCCCTTATATTCTGCGGACACATTAAATCGTTCTGACAGATTCAATGTTATAAAAGAATCTAATGTCTGCCCTTTATTAATCGTAGATTTAAAATACAATTCGGTTAATGGTGTTGCAACCGAGTAGTACTTAACATCATTCGCTTCTAGAAAATTAAAATGTTTGGCTTTGAACCCCATTTCTGGATAAGGAGTAAAGCTTGTTAAGCTATATTGTAATGTATTGTATGTTTGCCCGATATTAGAAAATGGCAAAAGGCCAAAATTATCCTTTCGTAAATAATTATGATTGTATTCATTTTGAATTGTAAGCGATGTATCTACGTAAGTTGTATCACGTTCCAGCGTTATATACCGGTATTGATCTATTCTTGCAACTTTCTTTTTGGCTTTTATAGTATCATTAAGACCACGATGTTCTCCATTCATGTCTAATGGTTTTACCTGAGAAAACAATAGTGTGGGTAGTACTAAAAGATAAATTAAAAAGAGAATTCTCATTTGAAAGGGTTATATATAGATATTATTTTTGACTATTTTAGTGTGGCAAAGGTAAATTATAAAAACGTATAAATAAAAAAACACAATAGATTAATATAAAAACGCAATGAATCCTATTTTATGCAAGAACCCCGATTACAAAAATGCAATCGGGGCTCTAAAAACTCAAAATATTTATTGTTTATTCTACCAAATCTATCCTTGATTTATTATAATCAAAACTAGAATTTATCCCAGAATATTTTAGTATTCATTAAATCACCACCAATAGCAGCAGCAGCTTTATTATAGTTTGTTCCGTTTATTGATTGCTCAACTCCTGGATATGTATATCTTACTGGAACAGTCAATATATTTTTATTTATAGCAGAAGTAGGTGATTTTAATTTTGGAAAATCTAACCTTCTGTACGAAGTCCATGCTTCAAATCCTCTGTTATAAAGAGCAAACCAAGCCTGTTTACCTATTTTTTCTTGCCAAGTTGCCCCACTTAGAATATTTAAATAATTCACATTCGGTTGACTTAAGTAAGTAGTAATACTAGCTGCTGGTACTCCCCAATCTGCCATTGAAGCCGTTATTCCTGCCTCATAATAAACTTTAGCCACAGCTGATCCTCCTGGAATTAAATTTTTCTCAGCAGCTTCTGCCAACAAGAATTGTAATTCTGAAAAGTCAAATATTGTTCCTGGAAATACAGGATTATTTAATGTAGCAGTTATGTGCGAATACGTTTCAAAAACGTTAGCTTCTCCATAAGTACCTCCTACAAAAGTTCTTCCTGGAGGAATAACTGGAGTTGGTTTTGTACCATTAACAAAATACTTCACCATTCTAGGATCTCCACCTGGAACAACAGCGTCCATTGCTGCAACAAAAGTTTCAGCTGGAATAAAATCATTTCTGTTTGCCGTAACTAAATCAGCATATAACGGATTTTGATTCCCTGATGTAGTTAAATATACCAACTTTGCATTTTCAGCATTACTTGTTAAAACACCTGAAGCCAAAGCTGCCTTAAGTTCTGTAGCTGCATAAGCAGGTTCTACATCCGAAATATTTACTGCTAATTTCACAATTAATGAGTTGGCAAATTTTACCCATTTTCCATTACTTGCTGCATCTCCTGCATAAATAATATCGGCACTACCAAAATTAGGGCTTGCAGCATTTTTTTTCAATATTACAACATCATCTGTCAATCTTTTTATAAGATCTTTGTAAATTGTTTTAGCATCATCATAAGCTGGCAAAGGATAATTTACAATATCTCCTACTTGACTATATGGAACATCTCCAAAAGTATCTACCAAGATACTATATGTATAAGCTTCTAAAATATCAATAAGAGTTAACCTATTTTGCTTAATAATAGCAGCGTCTTCAGTTTCAGTCACCTGACCATTAATCATCTTTTTAGCATCATAAAAATCAGCTAAAACATCTCTATACAAAATACGAAAATGATTATCTGGAATTTTTCTAGTCGTAAGATCAAACTGACTTTCACTAGGATAAGTAGTTTCTGCCCATTGTTGAGAAAACAATCTAAACCCGTTATTATTTACATTGGTACTTACCATCTGATCTACTAATTTCTTTTGAGCATTAGTAAACATATATTCTGGTTTGGTCGATGTTGGTTTTTTAGGATCAACATTCATATCTGTAATATCAGTACTACATGAGATAGCAATACTAACAAAAGATATTAATAAAAATATTTTTTTCATGATTTAGAATTTTAATGTTAGGTTACAACCAATGTTTCTTGTTGTAGGTAGTGAACCTCCTGAGTAACCTGAAGACAAGTTACCTGAACTAAGACCACTTTCTGGATCTGCATCTGGAAGATTTTTATGAATTATCCATAAGTTAGAACCTATTAAAGAAAGTCTTAAATCAGTTAAACTTAATTTAGAAACCAACGCTGATGGGAAACTATATGTAATAGTTACCTCTCTTAATTTTATATAACTTGCATCATAAATAAAAGCTTTCTGTGGATTTTTATTATATCCATAAATACCTCCTGCAACTTCTGGTCCTGGTGTTCTAGTTGTATTAGGAGTACCATCTACATTTACTCCTGGAAGTATAACTCCACCACCATTAGCTAATGTATTTCTTACTGGATTTCCTAACTCATTAAATCCTGCAGTAGACTCATATAAACCAGAGTTTTGTCCGTAGTATTGATCTAAAGAGAAAATATCTCCTCCTTTTTGCATATCAATTAAGAAACCTAATGAAACTTGCTTGTAAGTAAATTTATTACGGATTCCTCCAATCCAGTCTGGAGTAACATTTCCGATAACATTAGTAACCGACTCAGTCATTAAATAAGTACCTCCTTTAGTAACTTTTTGTCCATCGGCAGCATACACATAATCTTTACCAATAATATCACCAAAAGCGTTACCTGGTTTTGCAACTATACTCACACCCCCTTGAAAACTTCCTAATGTTAACACCTCAATTCCAGGTGCTAAATCTTTAATTGTATTTTCATTTTTAGACCAGTTTACAAAAACATCCCATTGAAAATCTTTCAATTTTACAGGAGTCAAATTAAACTGTACCTCGATACCTTTATTCTCAACAGAACCAGCATTTGCATATCTTGAAGAATATCCTGTTGCTGTAGAATAATCTACAGGGAATATTTGATCTGAACTTAAACTTTTATATACACTCACCTCAAATCCAGCTCTTCTATCAAAGAATTGCATTTCTAAACCAAGCTCTTCCGATTTAGTTTTTACAGTATGTAAGTCTGGATTAGCACTTATGTTTGGTCTTGAGTACAATGGATTTGAACCAAAATTATTGAATTTGCTAAAAACACTTTGTAATGAATACAAATCAATATTTCCTTGTGGGTTCTCAGCATAACTCGCTCTAAATTTACCGAAAGTTAACCATGGCTGATTAATATGATTTGTAAAAACATAACTCGCAGAAGTAGAGAATGTATTTACTGAGTTACTTCCTTTTGGTAATGTAGAGAATACATCATTACGTACCGTTCCATCTAAGAATAAAAAGTCTTTATATCCTAAAGAAACAGAAGCATAAGCACTATTTACTCCCGAATTATCTTCCTCTTCTACAGGATATGGAGAAGGGCTTAATGAATTTGATAATGCAAAAATTCCTGGTATAATAAGTCCACCATCCGTAGAAGCAAGTGTAGAAGTACGTCTTGTTCTTAAAGCGTTAAGACCTGCTAAACCATTTAATGAAATATCTTGTGTTATTTTCTTATTGAAATTCAAAGTAAGCTGATAGTTTTGCTCAGAAAACATACCCGCATATTTTTGATATCCTGAACCTACAGCTAATCTGTTTATTCCAAAAGTTGCATTTAAAGAACCAACTGCTTTTCTTTCTTCACGTAATTCAGAATAACTATCTGTACTAGCTTTTCCTGTTACAGATAACCAATTTGCTACCTTATAATCTAATTGAGCATATCCTATAAAACGGTTTCTCTCATCAGATTGGTAATTTTTATATCTTGTAAAATAAGGGTTATCTGCATACTTAGCACTAGTATTACCATTAGCAGGATTTGCCATATTCCAAGAAATGTTTTGTCCTCCAGAATTTTCAAAAACATCTTTTTGAGCCTGGATATCTACATTGGTAGCCCACCACTGACGGAATGACCCCATAATGTTGTCTCCTCCATATCCAGTTGTATTTCTACCAACCGTAGTTTGCGCCATATAATTTGCAAATGCACTAGCTGATAATTTATCTGTGAATTTATGGTTAATTTTAAGACTTATATTATTTTTCTTTAATTCACTATTTGGTAAAATCCCATTTTCTTTATAGTTGTTGTAATTCAAAACAAAATTTGTTTTTTCTGTACCATCCTCTATAGAGATCGAATTATTAAAGGTTGTAGCTGATTGAAAGAATGTAATAGGTCCATTCTCAGCTGCTTTCCATGTTGTTTTCTTTCCGTAATTTGGAGAATATTTAGTATAAGCATCCCATTGGTAAATAGAAAGATTTGGGTCAAAAGCAACACCGTAAGAAGCATCATCAGTTGTAGTAGCAACTTGATTTCCGTTACTATCTATAGTAAAGAATGCTCCTGTTGGTCCCACTGGAATTCCTTTTGGGTTACCAGCATCATCGTAAGTTGGTCCGTAACCTTGTCCGTATTTGTTTTGATAAACTGGGAAAGTTTTTTTATCAACAGTACCTACTGTAAATTCACTAGAAATAGTTACTCCCATTCCTTTTCTTGCTTTACCTTTTTTGGTCGTAATCATGATTACCCCATTTCCAGCTTGCCATCCGTATAATGCAGCAGCTGCAGCACCTTTCAGGATATTTAAAGTCTCAATATCATCTGGGTTAATATCCATCGCTGCATTTCCGTAATCATATGTATTACGAGCACCTTCTGTTTGTTTACCTACACTTGAGTTAGTGTTAGCATTATTAATTGGCATACCATCAATAACGATAAGCATTTGATTATCTCCTGTAAGGTTTTTAACCCCTCTGGATACTACGTTTGTAGAACCACCAAAGTTGGTATTCTTTCTGATGTTTACACCAGCTGCCTTACCAGAAAGTTCATTAAGAAAGTTTCCACTTGCAGCACCTGAATTTAAATCAGCACCTTTGATCTCTTGTGAAGCATAACCTAAAGATTTTTTCTCTCTTTTAATCCCTAATGCAGTTACAACAACGCCCTCAAGTTCGACTGATGAACTTGCTAACTTTGCATTTACTGTAGCTGAACTAGCTGTAATTTCTTGAGATTTCATCCCAATATAACTAAATACCAAGACTTGGCTTGGAGTTGCTTTGATAGAATATTTTCCATCAAAATCAGTTTGAGTTCCCGATTGTGTTCCTTTAACTAATACACTTACACCTGGCAAAGGCATTCCTGCATTATCGGAAACAATTCCAGAAACAGTTCTTTCTTGCGCAATGGTGAGTTGCGTCATAAGTACTACCAGTAGCACTAAGAATCCGTTAAACTTTAGTTTCATTTTTTAAATTTTGAATTAGTATGCCGCAAACATCATAATAATTTCTTAAAATAACAAGTAAAACCAAGCTCTTGAAAACTTTTTTTTTAATATTTCTTTAACACTACCACGTGTCAACTCAGTAAATTAGTAGATAAATAGCATTATCCCTAATTTTATCTTTAAAATACTAAACTTTATTTAATATTTATTTTAACAAATAATTAACAAATAAAGTAAGTTAATTCCTAGTTGTAAATTAAATATTTTAACACGTAAGTAGCTTTTAAACTACAATAAAATAGTAAAATTAAAACATTATAAACTGAAAATGTTTTTAATATAACTACTTTTAAAATTACATCTCTACTTTATCCTGAATCTGATTACTCAAATTTGTGGATCAATTTTCTAAGTCATGATATCTTCCTTAAAATATATTCTAAATATTACTATTTGAATTTGTACTAATTTTTATCCCAAAAAAAAACTGCCCAAAATATTTTGGACAGTTTTTAATAATTTAATTAAAACGTACTTAAAGTTCGTTTTGTTTTACCAACCTGGATTTTGACCTAATCCTGGATTAGTGTTCATTTCTAGTTGTGGTATTGGCCATAAAAATTTAAAACCTTCACTAGATATAGCTGCAACACCATAAGGTCCTGAATAAGCTGTCCCCAAAGTAAATAAAGTACCATCTGGTGTGCCATTAGCAATTTTTGCAGGAATTCCGTCAATTGGGGCAATATCATCATTTTGAAGTCTATGAATATCGGACCATCTACGTCCCTCAACTAAAAATTCAATTCGTCTTTCTATCAAGATTGCTTTAACCAAATCATTAGACGAACTAAATGAAGCTGCAGTGTATGCTTGTGTTTCTGGAATAGCAAGAGACCTATTTCTTACAGAGTTTAATAATGTCAATGAATTAACTAAATTAGGAGTTGCCATACGAGCCTCAGCTTCAGCCATATTTAAAACTACTTCTGCATATCTAATTACTGGAGCTGCATCAGTCATATTTGTGACATCTGTATATTTATTAGTATACTTTCTGCCAGAAACAGTTGTAACCATTACTCCATCTTCTCTTCTTTTATCATCTACTAACCAACTTGGGTTTCTCCAAATAATAGGACTAATAGCTACTAATTTTCTAGATTTAAAGACACTTGCTAAAGCACCATTAGTTTGAGGGTTGGATGTTGAAGAATGTTGTATAGAAAATATTGATTCTAAATTTGTCAAATTATTAGCCAATATAAATGGCTCAACTGGTTTTGCTGTTAAAGAATAAACTCCATTTAATTTATTTCCTTCAGTAATAACACTTTCCCAATCTCTTTTATGAAGATATACTCTTGTTTTAAAAGCGATTGCAGCACCTTTAGATGCCTTAGCAGTCGTTTTAGTTGTTATCAAGTTTTCAGCATCATTTAAATCTGCTAAAATTTTTGCATAACATTCTGCCACTGTATTTCTAGGTTTTAAAGCTTCCGAATCTATTTTCCCTTGAGTATTAATACCTACCTCTCTATATGGTATCCCAGGATGAGTGGCTGCTGGAGTAAAATTGTATGGTCTTGCAAAATAAGTTAATAATTCAAAATGTGTAATTGCTCTTAAAAACTTAGCCTGTCCAATATAATCATTTCCAACTGCTGCAGTAATAATTCCTTTTGATACAGCAGTATTAACTCCTTCAATCATTAAATTACATCTATTAATTAACCTGTAACCATCTACCCAATAATACACATTATTAGCAGTTGTAGCATCGTAAGTAGCCGTGTAAGTAAGTTGGTAAAATGTCGCTGTATTTACAACATCTTCACCTCTACACTCTCCTTGTTCCACAAAAGCAGCCCCCCATACATATCCTCTACCTCCATTTGAACTAGTTGAAGTGTACTGACCAATGGCCGCTGCATTATAAACTCCATTCATAGAAGACTCAATGAACGATGGTGTTGAAAACGCATCGCTCTCGGCTATATTATTTACAGGCTTAAGATCTAATATTTTCTCTTCTGTACATGCGTTCATCCCGAATACGATTACAGAAAATAGAAATGTTTTTATTACTTTTTTCATATATTTTTTATAAACTTACATTTATCCCCATTGAAATAACTTTACTACGTGGTGTACCATTAATGTCCACTCCCAATGTTTCCATTTCTGGATTGAGACCTTTATAATTAGTGATTAACCAAATATTTTGAGCCTGTGCAAAAATTCTAAAACTATCAACTTTTATTTTATCTAATAGCAATTTTGGTAAAGAATACCCAACACTTATATTATCCAGAGATATAAAATCTCCTTTTTCAACAAACCTAGAAGTTGCACTTCCTGAAAGATTCGTGAAAGTATTAGAGCTTGCATACAATCTAGGAGTCCAACCATCCCCAGGGTTATCAACGCTCTGCCATCTCCCTAAAATTTCAGTTCCATTATTATTTAAATTCTGGTTCATTAATTCTCTTCTTGTTCCATTAAATATTTTATTCCCACCGCTAAATCTAAACATGAATCCAAAATCAATTCTTTTGTATTTCATCGTTGAACTAAACCCTCCATAATAAGTTGGCAGCGTATTTCCTAAGATTACTTTATCAGTTGAAGCACTTAAAGAAGATGCAGTAGATAAATCAGTTGGATTATTTGGATCAAAAACTGAATAAGTTTCAGTAGAAATATTTCCTTGTACTAATGATCCATCTCCTTTATAGTAAACCGGATTACCATTTGCTTTATTCACTCCCCAATATTTATAGCCGTATAAAGAGTTTATTGATTCTCCCTCTCTGATTATTAAATTAGGGGCAATATTAACAAAATCGGTAGATGATCCTCCAATTATATCTTGTCCTTGATTCAAACTCACTACCTTATTTTTAGCAAGTGTCAAGTTGGTAGATATATCCCAAGAAAAATTCTCAGTATTAATTGCTTTAAAATTCACGCCGAATTCATACCCATCATTGTACATTTTTCCAACATTTTTATTAATCGTACTGCTAGGAATACCCAATGATGGCGCAGTCGGAACTGCCAAAACAATACCATCTATATTATTTCTATAATAATCAAACGTTAGATTAACACGATTTTTAAATAGACCTAAATCAATACCTAAATCTATTTTTTTACTAGCTTCCCATTTTAGTTGATCATTCCCGAATTGAGAATACCCTAAACCATTTAAATTTCCATAAGGAGAACTTATAGTAAGCCCTAAATAAGGATAATTAGCACCATCTAATATTTCAGTATTTCCTACTTCTGAATAAGATGCTCTAATCTTTAAATCTGAAACAGTACTACCAATTGAGTCCATAAAATTCTCCTTAGAAACTGTCCAACCAACTGAAACACCAGGGAAATTAGTCCATCTTGTATCTACTCCTAACTTAGAAATACCATCCCTTCTTATAGATCCCTGAATAAAATATTTCTCTTTATAATTATAGATGGCTCGTGCTAAATATGAAATAATTCCATTTTCTGTAACTGATCCCCCAGAATCTTTAGTTGTATAAGAATTAGTAACTAAATTCTCATTATAAAAATCACTTAATATATCACTTCCAGAACCATAAAAATATTGATACTTTTGTTTTTGGTATTCTGCAACTGCAGTAATTCCTATATTATGATTTTCAGCAAAGGTCTTCTTGTAGTTTAAGATATTCTGCCAGTTCCATCTAAAATATTCACTATTGTCATTTATTAAATATCCATTCGCATTACGTCCATCACCATGAATTGGATTCCAATACTGAAATCCTCCTGTATTGGAATCATCACTACTTAATTGTAATTTGAAGCTCAAATCAGAAGTGATTTTTGCATTTGCAAAAGCATTTACTAAGGTTCTGTTTACTTTTGAGTAATACTTATTATGGTCTAATATATATCTTATGTTTGTTATATTATCACCCGCTGGATCTGTATTCTCCCATTTTCCAACAGTAACATTATCATCTGAAAGATTATATCCAGTAGGATTCGCAGAGTTATAAATTGGTGTATTAGGTAATTGTCTAATGGCATTAAAAATGTTCCCTGAGATACCATTAGCACTAGTGCTTAATCCATTATATTCAGTTCTTGTTAAACTTATATTTGTACCAATACTTAGCCATCTATTTACTTCTTGATCAATATTAGCTCTTATAGAATATCTTTTCATTTCATTGGCTAAATTGATCCCTTTTTGATCAGTCAAACCCAAAGACAAATAATACTTTGTTTTGTCTGTACCTCCACTTAATGATAATGTATTATTAATTTGGGGTGCATTTCTTAAAACAGCACTTTGCCAATCTGTATTATAAGTATCTCCAATAGCCCACGGTGCTTGGCCACGGTTAGTTCTTTTTTCATTAGAGATTATTAAGAAATCAGGAGTTTGTAGTAAATCATATTTTTTAGCTGCACTTGCAACACCCAAAGTACTTGAATAATTTAGCTTCATCGTCCCTTTTTTACCAGTCTTAGTAGTTATTAAAATAACTCCATTAGCAGCTCTAGAGCCATAAATAGCTGTAGAGGCTCCATCTTTTAATATATCAAAAGACTCTATATCCTCAGGATTAATATCTGCCAATCCGTTAGTTGCAGATGCACCGCCAACATCTCCTGTAAATATTGGCATACCATCTACCACGATTAATGGATCTGTTTTTCCTGATATACTAGCAACTCCTCTTATTCTTATTTTTGGAGCTTGCCCAATTATACCTGTATTTGTTGTTACCTGAACGCCTGTCGCTCTTCCTGCTAACACTCCTTCAAAACTTGGAGTCACTAAATTTGCAATATCTCGACCTGCAATTTTAGATATAGAACCTGTTACTTCTCTTTTTTTCTGCACACCGTAACCTACAACAACCACTTCATCCAATTCATTCCCACCTTCTTGCATCTTTGTATTAATCACCGAAGAAGTTCCAACTGCAACACTCTTATCCTGTAATCCCATATAAGAAAACTCTAGCACATCTCCTGTTTTTGCCTTGATAGAATATTTACCATCAAAATCCGTCTGTACTCCATTTTTTGTTCCTTTAACGATAACATTCACGCCTGGTATAGGGCCTGTTGCATCTGAAACAATTCCAGAAATATTCCTTTCCTGTGAAAAAGAAAACTGCATGGTTAATGCTGTTAATAATGTTAAAATCCATTTAAATTTCACCCTCATTTTAAATTGTTTTTGGTTAATAATTCGTCAAAAATGATAAATTTTTCTTACAATAACAATTTTAACAATATTCTAATTATTATTTTTCCTACTTAAAAACGTTAACAAAAAAGAAAAAATTTACAAAAATAACAGTGATTTAGATTTTTTGACAATTATTGTGATAAATAACAATCCTTTAATAAGCCATATTAACAATAAAAAAAATGTTAAATTTTAACATTTACAGGTAAAAATGCTAGAAGATTAATTTGTCCTCATGTTATAAGTTTCGGTACTTTCATTAATCTATTTCCCAGAAAAAATTTAATCTTTGTAATTCTAAAAAAAGAACATGCTACAACTCAATTTTTCAGGATATGATTTAGAAACCGGAACCGACGAAGCTGGTCGTGGCTGCCTTGCCGGACCAGTAACCGCAGCAGCCGTAATTTTGCCCCTAAATTTTGAGAATAAAACACTAAATGACAGTAAGCAATTATCCGAAAAAACTAGAGAAAAATTAAAACCTATAATTGAAGAACAAGCCATTTCGTTTGCTATCACTCATTTACATCCCAATGAAATTGATGAAATAAATATCCTAAATGCTTCAATGAAAGGAATGCAGGAATGCATCCTGAAACTTAATCAAATTCCTGAGTTTATTATTGTTGATGGAAATAGAATGCTAAATGCAAAACTAGGTTTGAAAAATACCGTTGGGAAGCAATTTTCTGAAAAGGAAATTGAGTTATTAAAATCGATTCCAAATCAAAGCATTATAAAAGGCGATGCCAAATTTATGAGCATTGCTGCTGCATCTGTACTTGCAAAAACCTATCGAGACGAGTATATGGATAAAATTCATGAAGAGTTCCCGATGTACAATTGGAAACAAAACAAAGGATATCCTACCAAGGAACATCGCGAAGCAATTAAGAAATATGGACCTACTAAGTATCATAGAATGTCTTTTAGGTTATTGCCAGATCAATTGGAGCTACTGTTTGAAGATTAGTCTTTGTATAGAATTATAGCTTTAATTTGTATTTTAGTTTTCTAAATGCTACAATAATTTAAATCCCGTATATCGAATCTAGCTAAGCGCAACATTTACAAAAACCTCTTTGATTATTCTAGACAAAAACCAATAAAAAAACACTAATCATGACTAAACGCGCAAATAAATACAGACTTACTCTGGAACAAGTTTCTTTAATGAAAGAAGATGCAACTTTAGCTGAACCTTTATCATTGGAATTTGAAAATCACGATGAAATTTTTACAATTATCGAGAAAATTAAAGAAAAGAAACTATTTGGAGATGAGAATCAATCTACAGAATTTGCCATTGGTTTAAAAATGTTCAGTGAAGTAATGCTTAAAAACAGAAAGCATCCTCTTTTTGAAGATTTTTTCCCTGCATTTGGAGAATTTATGAAAAAACTAAAAAGTCAATAACAAACTATAAACCTAGATTATAACCTCAAATAAATCCTTAAAACTAAAATGCTTAAACAGAAATACGCTGCTTCAAAAAAGAAGAAAAACAAGCCATTTGAAATTAGGAAGGAATTTTATAGACGATTTCTTTATATTGGACTCTGTATAATTCCTATTTTTTTATTTGGAGACGAGAAGGGAACTTTTAGATTAGTTCCTCTGCCATTTTTTTTAGTTGGAATGTACAACTTACTCTTAATAGTAAGTTTTTCGCAACTAATAATTGATGATTTTTTCCCACCCAAAATAGCATTCGAAAAAACGGCTAAACCCTTTGATAAGTTTATATATTATTTTTCTTCAGCCTTGTTTTTTGCAAGTTTAGTATTTCTGCTTTTTGAAATAAGAAAAATTGACAACACTATAAACGGTACTCAACTATTTTGGAGAGCAGGTTTTGCAGGAATTGCTTTAGCCATATTGCTTACAATAATTTTAAAGATTACAAATCCTTCTGTATATTTTGAAAGCAAAAGAAGGTACACAGTCCACTTTGGGCTATTTGTCGGGTTGTTTTTATTTACAGCTGCTTCAACTAGTTTTATAAATCATTTCTATGCGACTACCGATAAATCATGTAAAAACTATACAATTATAAGAAAAGGAACCAGTGGATCGCGTAACAAAGAACACTTTATTCATATTATCACTGAAAATAATACAGAAGAACGCTTTTCGATAAAAAAAGCACTTCATGAAGAACTAACCGAAGGTGGCGAAATTGAATTATGTATGGTAAAAGGGAAACTTGGATATGATTATGTAACAGGATTTAATAAAATTAAAAACTAAAACAATTCATAATTTTCTATAACAAAGCTAACTTTAAAAAATGTTAGCTTTTTTTATGCCAAAGATTTAAAGTGAACTTTTCAACAAAGTAAAATTGGACTTTTAAACAAAGTGACACAATTTATTTTGATGCAATTTTGTACCATCAATTCAGATACTTATGGGGAATTTAATTAAAAAATGTTGCAACCACAAATAGTTTACTTGAATTTGATTCCATAAAACAAATCAAAAATAAAATAAATCGAATGAAACGATTTCTAAAAATCACAAAAAGAATTATGATTATAGTAATAAGCATTTTGGCTCTTTTAACCCTGGTTACTTTTTTATATATGATGCATCCAAAATTTGGTAAAGCACCAGAAGGTAATCGTTTGGAATTAATAAAAAAATCTAGCAATTATAGCGATGGAAAATTTCAAAACACGCATGACACACCTAATCTAACAAACGGCTACAGTTTTGGAGGTATTCTTTATGATCAATTATTTGGAAATCATCCAAGACGCGAACCTGTTGATTCTATCCCATCTATAAAAACCGATTTGCATAATCTTTCTCCAGATGCCGATGTATTGGTTTGGTTTGGGCATTCGTCTTATTTTATGCAAATAGATGGAAAACGTTTTCTGATTGATCCTGTATTTAGCGGAAATGCTTCGCCATTACCAGGAACTGTAACTGCATTTAAAGGATCAAATGGTTACACCGTGGCTGATTTACCTACAATTGATTATTTGTTTATTAGCCACGATCATTACGACCATCTTGATTATGAAACTATAGTTGCTTTAAAATCTAAAGTAAAAAAGGTTATTTGTGGTCTTGGAGTTGGAGGACATTTTGAACGTTGGGGATATCCTACAGATAAAATAATCGAAAAAGATTGGAATGAAACAATTGTCTTAGAAGATGGTTTTAAAGTACATACAACTCCTGCAAGACACTTTTCGGGAAGAGGTTTTTCTAAAAATAATACCTTATGGCTGTCTTATGTTTTACAAACGCCAAGTATTAAAATATACATTGGTGGCGATAGCGGCTACGATACACATTTTGCCAAAATTGGAGAACAATTCGGCCCAATAGATTTTGCAATTCTGGAAAACGGACAATATAATCTGGCTTGGGAAGCCATACATATGCTTCCTGAACAAGTACTTAAAGCAGCGCAAAATTTAAAAGCAAAAAGACTTTTCCCTGTGCATTCTTCAAAGTTTAAACTAGCAATGCATTCTTGGGATGAACCATTGAGTAAATTATCGACACTTAGCAAAACTGCTCATTTACCACTAGTAACACCTATGATTGGTGAAGTTGTAAATTTAAATGATAGTACACAAGTTTTTAAAGAATGGTGGAAAGGTGTAAATTAGCACTAACTTAAGCTGAATCAAGATGAAAATTACCGAAATAAAATCGTGTCATATTGGCCCTGAAATTTCACCTGAACAATTTGTTCCAGAGCATATCTTTTTATATCTGGCAGCGGGAGAAATCGAAGGTTATGACGGACATGAAATGCATACTATTAAATCGGGAGATTATTGTATTGTAAGGAAAAATCATCTGGCTAAATACAAAAAACAAAAAGATAACGGACAATTTGAAAAGGTTGTAATCATTTTTGATGAAGCATTTTTGACCGAATTTAAAAAAAATCACGCTATTGCGAATGTAAAATCAAACTCTAAAAATGCATTTGTCATTCTTAAAAAAGATGTTCTGATTCCCAATTTCATACGTTCATTAATGCCTTATTACAACGAAGGTGGAGTTATAGACGAAACGTTCTCTAAAGTAAAAAGGGAAGAACTTTTATTGATATTATTACAGACTAACCCCGAAATTTCGAGTATTTTATTTGACCAAAATATTCCCGAAAAACTAGATCTAGAAGCGTTTGTATATCGAAATTATAAGTTTAATGTAAGTCTGGAAAGATTGGCTTTTTTAACTGGCAGAAGTTTGTCTTCTTTTAAAAGGGATTTTAAAAAGATTTTTAATGACACTCCTAATCGCTGGTTGATGCAGAAAAGATTGCAGGAAGCACATTTTCAAATTCAAAGAGAAAGAAAAAAACCATCTGATATTTATCTTGATTTAGGCTTCGAAAACATTTCTCATTTTTCATTTGCTTTCAAAAAACAATTTGGATACAACCCAACAAGTCTTATAAAAGAACATACATAATTCTTGAGTCTTCAGAGTAAAATTATTCAAACGCGTTCCATTCTTAGACAATGTCTATTTTGGAACGCATTACGAAAATCATATTATTTTAAACAAATTCGGCTTCGAATAATTCTGTCAGATGCTTTAGGATTTTAGCTTTTACTTCGGCTTCATCTACTTTTTCTACACCAAGCTCTACCTGAAGTGAAGTAACGGCTTTACCGCGAATTCCACACGGAATAATATTATCAAAATAACCTAAGTCGGCATTTACATTTAATGCAAATCCATGCATTGTTACCCAGCGTGAAGCACGTACACCAAGTGCACAAATCTTACGGGCAAACGGCGTTCCTACTCCTAACCAAACACCCGTTTCTCCTTCGCTTCGACCGCATTCTAATCCGTATTCTTTTAGCGTAAGAATAATAGATTCCTCGAGGAAACGCAAGTATTTATGAATATCGGTAAAGAAATTTTCTAAATCCAGAATAGGATATCCTACAATTTGTCCTGGGCCGTGATACGTAATATCACCACCACGATTTATTTTATAAAAAGTAGCTCCTTTGGCTTCTAGTTGTTTTTCGGATAAAAGTAAATTGCTCAAATCGCCACTCTTACCCAAAGTATATACATGCGGATGCTCTACAAAAATGAAATAATTAGGAGTTGGTAAATCAAGTTCTTCTCTCCTATTTTTAATTTTTAAGTCAACAACATCCTTAAATAATTGTTCTTGATATTCCCAAGTCGATTTATAATCTTTTTGACCTAAATCTTGTAGTTGGATTTTTTTGTTCATTGTATTATTTTTCAAACTCTACCTCAAGTCCCAGTTTAGTTGGATTTTCCATATAATCTGTAAACGGATATTGGATAGTTATTGTTTTTCTGTCTTCACTAAACAAAGCATTTGCATTAGATACTTTTTTTACTTTTTTAGGGAAACGATATTTTATAACATAGTTCGAAGATGCAAAAATCATTTTATACATTCCTAATGAATCCTCTGCTGGTTTATTAGTTTCTTTTGGGTTCAAAATGACTTTACGATTAAACTTTTTCCCGTCATAGCTAAAACTTACGGTACTATTGTTACTGAAATCTCCGTTAAAAGGCATTTTATTATCTGAAGCTTTATTTTTCTCGATATTCTGAAGCGCACTCATAGTTTTCATCATATCCTGTAATTCATTTACATTTTTGAAATCAGTTTTTAAATCTAACATAAACTGTTTCTGTTCTGTATTCATTTTCATATGAACGACGAAATTCTCTAGTTTTTTTAGCTCTTTTTGCTCTTCGGGAGAAAGTTTTGCTATACTGTCTTTCTTGTTCTTGAACATTTCTTTAAATGAAAAAGTAGAATCTATACTTTTTGTTGCATCACCAACTTCATTTCCTAGTTGCTGTCCTGCCATTGCCATAAGTGCAGAACCATCCATATCTAACGAAAATTTACCCGACCCATTATCTGCAATATCAATGTTTTCGGTAAAAGTACAACTTGTTAACGTCGCTAATAAAAGGGAAAGACTGAGGAATTTTATTAATTTCATGAGTAGATTATATTTTTTCTCAAAGATACGAAGTCTATTTAAAAAAATAACGGCAAAGATTCTAAGATATAAAGACCTTATTACATCTAAATTTTACTCTAAAACAACTTCCAGATTTGTACTTTCAGGATTCTCTAAACAATCGGAAAGCTGGAATGTAATTGTTACTGTTTTTTTGTCTGAACTAAGAATTGCCGCTGAATTAGAAACCGACTTTATTTTACGAGGAAAATTGTACTTAAGTGCATAGGTTTGAGTAAGACTTAAGATATTGAATTTAGATTTAAAATTATTTATTTGCCTTTTATTCTTCTCAATTTCAGCCTCATTAATAACCTTAACAATACGTTTAAATGTTGTTCCGTCAAAGCTATATTTTAAATCAAAAAAATGACTTTCTGCCGCAAGTGCATAATTGTTTTCAAGATCATTTGCATAATCTTCAGTATTGTATAAATTAGGAACAGCATCTATTTTGGTAAAAGAAAATGTAATAGAAGTTTTAAATTCCTTATCGAAAGAACTCTTCTTTGCATGCACTTTTGCATTTGCATATTTTTGGAACAACTGCTGTTCTCGTTGGGTATATTTTAAAAATGTTTCGTTATATTTTATGATATAATCTCGAAAAATATAGGTTGTATCTTGAAATTTATCTTCTTTAGAATACTTTTCTCCCATCAAAAGCATATAACTATGTTCATCTCTAAGTTGTATTGCTTCGATAGTTCCACTTCCATCTTCGTTTAGATTTATTGTTTCGGTAACTTGACAACTTGTAAAAAGTATTGCGAGCAAAAAAGAGAAGAAATAATTTTTCATTTAAAAAGCTTAGAATTTAAAATGCTAATGTAAACAAGTTTTGTAAGAAAAAACTATTTCGCGAAGTTTCGCAAAGCTTCACAAAGAAAAAATACAGAGAGTCGCAAAGTTTTATTTCACGCAGATTTTAGAGATTTTAGCTGATTTTATCACACAAACATTATCCTCTTGAGCGGAGTCGAAGGATTGCGCGTTATAAAACCAATTACTCGTAAAAATAATCTGTGTTTTACACACAACCGGAATCTTTGCGCCTCTGTACCTCTGTACCTTTGCATCTCTGAACCTTTGAACCTTTGCACCTTTACTCCCAAGAGAATTGAAATACAATAAATTGCTGCTACAAAAAATCTAAAATCTGCATTCTAAAATCTACATTCTTTTCTTTATCTTTGCACTCTTATAAAAAAAGCGCAAAATGGCATTATCAGAACAAGAAATTATCCGAAGAGAAAAACTTCAAAACTTACGCAACTTAGGAATCAATCCTTATCCAGCTAATCTTTTTCCTGTAAATCATACTTCTAAGCAAATTAAGGAGTCTTTTGAAGAAGGTAAGAAGGTTATCGTTGCAGGACGTTTGATGAGTGTTCGTGACCAAGGAAAAGCTTGTTTTGCTGAATTGCAGGATAGCGAAGGACGTTTGCAATTATACGTTAATCGTGATGTTTTGTGCGAAGGTGATGATAAAACTTTATACAACACGGTATTTAAAAAATTAACCGATTTAGGTGATTTCATTGGTATCGAAGGAGAATTGTTTACTACAAAAGTTGGTGCACAATGTGTACGTGTAGATGGATTTACTTTCTTAAGTAAAACATTGCGTCCGCTACCTTTACCGAAAGTTGATGAAGACGGAAATGTACACGATGCATTTAATGATGCTGAGTTACGTTACAGAATGCGTTATGTAGATTTAACAGTGAATCAACACGTTAAAGAAACGTTTATTAAACGTACAAAGTTATATACTGCAATGCGTGGTTATTTTAACGATGCAGGTTATCTTGAGGTTGAAACTCCGGTTTTACAATCTATCCCAGGTGGTGCTTCGGCAAGACCTTTTATCACGCATCATAATTCGCTTGACATTCCGCTATATATGCGTATTGCAAACGAATTGTATTTAAAAAGATTAATTGTTGGTGGTTTTGAAGGTGTTTATGAGTTCTCTAAAAACTTTAGAAATGAAGGGATGGACAGAACGCATAATCCTGAATTTACCGCAATGGAAATATATGTAGCCTACAAAGACTACAACTGGATGATGGAATTTGCTGAAGGTTTGCTTGAGCATTGTGCAATTGCTGTAAACGGAACTAGCGAAGTTACTTTTGGTGAGCATAAAATAAACTTTAAAGCACCTTACGCTCGCGTTACAATGACTGATTCTATCAAACATTTTACTGGTTTTGATATTTCTGGAAAAACAGAAGAAGAGTTGTTTGAAGCTGCAAGAGGAATGGGAATTGAAGTGGATAATACAATGGGGAAAGGAAAACTAATTGATGAAATTTTTGGAGCTAAGTGCGAAGGAAATTACATTCAGCCAACTTTCATTACTGATTATCCTAAAGAAATGTCGCCCCTTTGTAAAGAGCACCGCGATAATCCTGAACTTACAGAGCGTTTTGAGTTAATGGTTTGTGGTAAAGAAATCGCAAATGCTTATTCTGAATTGAATGACCCAATTGATCAACGTGAGCGTTTTGAAGATCAAATGCGTTTGGCTGCAAAAGGTGATGATGAGGCTAATGGTATCATCGACGAAGATTTCTTAAGAGCGCTTGAATACGGTATGCCTCCAACATCTGGAATGGGTATTGGTATGGATCGTTTGATTATGTACTTAACAAATAATGCATCTATCCAAGAAGTATTATTGTTCCCACAAATGCGTCCTGAGAAAAAATTAGCTCAGATTGAACTTTCTGATGAAGAAAAATTCATCGTAGATTTATTGAAAGGAAATGAAAATAAAATGGATCTTCAGCAATTAAAAATTACTGCTAATTTAAGCGGTAAAAAATGGGATGCTTCTATGAAAAACTTATCTAAACACGGTTTAACTAAAGTTGCTGTTGAAGGTGAGTTTAAAACTGTAGAATTGGTAGGATAGTTTTTTACTCGTTACAATATTCAAACCCGACAGGTTTTAAAACCTGTCGGGTTTTTTATTCAAATTTAATGACTCAAAAATATTCATGTCAAAAATTAAAGATTATTTTATTTATACTATTTTCATCTTATTTACTATAATTAGTTCCTATCAATTAATCGATTCATTTATACATCCAGATATTGAATTAAATGATTCGTTTTTATTTAAAGACAGATTAAAACAACTTAGCGGAATAGTACTTTTCGGCGGACTTGGATTGATCTATTTTCTTATTAAGGAGAATAAATTTAACCCGAATAAAAATTCTATTAAAACATTTATCATCATGTTTTTTGGCTGTTTAATTTTTGTTATTAGTAGTTTATTCTTGATTTTATATCCTGAAGAATTTAGGAGAGGGAATAAATTTGTCAAAATAATTATTGGCTATTCTGGAATCCTGTTTTTTGGAGCTGGCTTAATTATGTCAGTATATAAATTAATTAAAGAGATTTTTAAACCTAATAAATACTAATGATATAATTAAGAAAATCATCTAATGAATAAACCTGAAAGCACTAATTCTATTAATCTATCCTCGGATAATTGAGTTAGAAAAAGTAAAGAAGATATAAAATATGGCAGGCTTATTTCGCAAGAAGACTTAGATGAAATGGATTTAAAATGGCTTTCAAAACAAGAAAAATCAAACTAATTCTAATCACATTTTTAAAAATATTAAGATAAAAAAAGAGCTTCAATTGAAGCTCTTTTTTATCTATTTCTCTAAGAATATTTTCTCTTTAAAAAGAAATTTTCTCTAGTTTTTTATTATCTATATCAAGGATTGCTTGAGATTGATCAGGAACAGCGCCTTTCCATTTTTCCTGAACTGATGGATTAGAAGGATACTTACCATTTTTCATTTTTACACTATAAAGAATTCCTTTACTACTCACTATAAGATCCTGGAATTTTTCGGAAGCAGTTGTTCCAACAAAAATAGGAAAATCGGTTACTGTAAATTTATTCAATAAGCTTCCGTCATTGTTCAAGATAAAACCAGAACATCCGCCTGTACCACAAAAATAAGGATTAGAGAAACCTACAAAGTACTCGTCTTTTTTATCATTATTTAAATCGAAAGCATCATAGTAAAAAAATCGATCTTCTTTTGTCATTGCTGGCAAATCCTTGTTTAACAAAACTGTGGTTAATTGCTTACGAATCATATCGACTACTTTAGAATCTATTGGAGCTGTTTTATTATTTACTGCCGTTGAGTCCTTATCGGTTTCCGTAGTTACTGATAAGTCAATGGCTGTTGAGTCCACTCCTTTTCCTGTATCTGTAGCCGTTTCTTTTTTCTGGCAAGAATATAAACTAAGCATTGCTAAGCCTATTAAAAATGTCTTTTTCATGATTTTATTATTTTTTTTATTACCGTTAAATTTACAAAAAAATAAAATAAATACGTTTGTTTTAGAGGGTTTCTTAAAGTCATTCATTGACAATAATCGTACTTTAAACCAATAAAGCCGATTTATTTTCGAGATCTTTTCTTATCAGCAATTCTTTGATATTATTATACGTTACAAGCGCAATTTGAGTTAATGCCTCGCTCGTAAAAAAAGCCTGATGTGCAGTTACCAATACATTCGGAAAACTCATTAATCGCTGAATTGCATCATCTTTTATAATATCTTCAGAAAGGTCTCTAAAAAACAATTTTTCCTCCTGTTCATATACATCAATTCCCAAATATCCTACTTTACCATCTTTTAGCGCTTCTATAACACTAGCTGTTTCTATAAGTCCGCCACGGCTAGTATTAATTATCATAACACTGTTTTTCATTTGCGTAAGCGAATCTTTATTTATGATATGCTTTGTTTTTTCGTTTAATGGGCAATGTAACGAGATAATATCACTTTCTTTAAAAACTGTCTCTAAATCGGTAAATACAACTCCCTCTTTTTCCATTTCGGGATTACTCACAATATCATAAGCAAGAATCCGGCAACCAAAGCCTTTTCCTATTTTAGAGAAAGCTTTCCCTATATTCCCTGTTCCTATTATACCAATTGTTTTACCATGCAAATCAAATCCTAATAACCCATTTAGCGAGAAATTTTGTTCACGAACTCTATTATACGCTTTATGTGTTTTGCGATTAAGTGTAAGAATCATTGCCATAGCGTGTTCGGCAACAGCTTCGGGTGAATAAGCAGGAACGCGACAAACATGAATTCCGTGTTTCTTTGCAGCTTCCAGATTTACATTATTAAAACCAGCACAACGTAAAGCAATAATCTTCACACCCTTTTCTGCCAATTGTTTTATCACCGCTTCATCCACAATATCATTTACAAAAACACAAATAATATTCGAACCCTGAATTAAACTTACTGTATGTTTATTAAGCTGTGTTTCAAAAAATTCTAAGTCAAAACCAAACTCGCAATTATGTTTATTAAAGAAAGTCTTATCATAAGGCTGAGCCGAGAAAAACGTTATTTTATTCATACCTGCTACTCTATCTAAATCCATATATGCTTTCTTTAAAATTATAATTGTTTATTCATTAAAATTAAACAAATAATCGCAAAGTAAATTTCCAGTCAAAAAAAAAAGAGCTTCAATTGAAGCTCGTTTGATACAAAAACTATAAATCAATCTTAAACACGAATTTCACGAATTGTCACTAATCCGTTTGTGAAATTAATTTCACAAACTAAGCTACTCATTAAGATTTGTGCAAATTCGTGAAATTCGTGTTTGTTATTTTATTTTCTTAATTACAATATGTTTCGATTTTAGTTTTTTATCGGTTGCATATTTTAATAGTTGTTTACCAGCTTCTACATTACGATCTGATGATAACACGTTAGCACCATTGGCAACAAGTTTATAATATAACTCATCTCCTTTTGCAGCAGCACTTTTATCTAGATTCCCCATAGTTCCTAGAATACAAGAAATTTTTCGGCTGTGTAAATACTCATATACTTCTGGTTTTGGTTCTGAAGTACCTACAAATGCAATCATTTTATTGGCTTTTACACCTAATTTCTCCATACGTTCCACATCTTCTTTTCCTCTTGCCGAAACCGAAATCATTAAGTCTGGTGCAAGTTTAGCAGCCTCAGCAGCTTGTGTCGCTGTATAAGTAATAATTACCGAATAAGCCTCGGCTTTATTTCTTCTTACAGCATCGATAATCATTTGCATCGGAACACCTTTCTTGATATCCAGATTGTAAATTACTTTACCCTTACCCCATTGTAGGATTTGATCTAAAGTTTCGATTTTATATGGAGTTACTTTTCCTTCAGTATCTTTTAAGAAAAGCTCTTGTAACTCTTTATACGTATATCCTTCGATAACACCCGTTCCAGTTGTTGTTCTGTCTAGTGTATTATCATGCATCATTACTAAAACCGAATCCTTACTCAAAGCAATATCAGTTTCTACAATCGTAGGATTATATTTTATTGCATTGGCAAATGTTGGTGTACAATTTTCTGGAAATCCAACTGTTGGACCACCTCGATGTGCACTTACCAATGGAATTGTTTTCTTAGAATAATTTAAAAACTTCTGTAATTCTTTAGAAGTTTTAAATTTTAATAAATATTCATTTTCCTGGGCAAAACCAAAACTAAAAACGAAAGAAACTAAAACTGCAAGCCACAAACTTTTATTCTGAAACATATTATATTTATTAAAATTGGATTGCAAAATTAAGCAATTCCTACTATGCAAAGCCCTATAAAAAGTGAAATTATTTTAACCATATAAGTAATTTAAGTAAATATAAGCGCGACTTAATCAGCCTAAAATTTAAATGGACTTACATTACTTATATGGTTACCTTTTTTTATTACAATCTTAAATATACAATTCTGTTGAAAAATTATAAAAAAAAATCAAATTTTAGTAAACTTTCGTCCAGGTTCAAATATTATAAATCAATTTTACTTAAAGATTTCTTTTCATTTCAAATTGCGAAATTGTATATGGTATATTTAAATTTTTTATAAATCCTTTTGCTTCTGCAGAACTATTCTGAACATTATATACTAATAATTCATTTTGATCCAAAGCATTGTTAATGTGATTAAATAAACTCGTACCAATTCCTTTACGACGATAATTAGGAGCTACAGCTACTTGATTAATTTTTTTGGATGTAGGATTATATATTGCATAACCTACCAATGCGTCATTTATATAAGCTCCAAGAATTTGGCTAAATTCTATACTATTGCTCACTGCCATAATATCGTTTTGCCATGAAGGTTCTATATCCCAAAAAGATTTAAACAATTCCCATTGAGTTTCTTTAAGATTCTTTATATCAACTTTAGGATTTATATCTAATGCCGGTACTTTACCTTTAAAACAATCTAGTTTTCTATGTATTGTATAACCCATCTTTTCGTAAACTCGTATTGCAGGATGATTTCCTTCTATAACTTCTAAAACCATTTGCTTTACGCCAAGATTTTCTAATTTCGGCACTAAAATATCATACATTTTACCAACTAAACCTTTTCCTCTATAATCTGGAACAACACCAGTTGCAGCATTATAAGCAACAAATTCTTCGTTTGTAGTATTTAAAGCATGCAGCATAAATCCAACTAATTTATCTTCGGCATAAACTCCGATAGACAAATCTAATTTAATATTTTCGGCAGAAATCTTAGTTTTAAGTTGCTCTAAATTAAGACTAAAAGGCACGATATAATCTGAAAAAGATAAATTAATAACCGCTAATAGATCTTTAATATCAATGTTTTCTAAACTTTTTACTTCCATTTTTTATGCAAAATTTTTTGAGTTTAAGATTGAGTTTCTCTAATTTATAAAGGTTTTCTAAATATTGAAATAGAGAAAATCAAATATACATTTTATGTAAAAAACAATGATGAACTATTTTAGATTTTATTAAAAAATAGAAGGTAACCACATGGATGTCGAAACATCGAGATATTGTTTTTTTACAAGAATCGTCTAGTTTTCAAATTGATATATTGTCATATTTTTAAATTTATTGGATATAAATGAAAATTATCAAATTAGCAGATTATACCCTTGTTTTATTGTCTTAATTGTAATTAAATTAAATAAGAACTTTTTTTCATAAACTTATGTTATATATTTGCTCAAAATTTTGGTCTACTTTTTCTTAAAATTTTAAGAAGAAATAGTTAAAAGGGAATCAGGTGTAAATCCTGAACAGACCCGCTACTGTAAGTTCTATATAAGTCTTTAAACGTTACTAATGCCATTGTCCCGATTCTCGGGATGAGAAGGTTGTTTAAAGATGGAACAAGTCAGGAGACCTGCCAAAATCACATAGTTTAAAACTTTCGAGGAATAAAGTTGAAGAACAAGAAAATTAGCCTGTTATTTTATAGCGGGACTTTCTTATTATGCTTCTTGATTATTACATCGCGAAAAGTTTTTATAATTTATTTAGTGATGTATAATACAAACAAAAAGCTTTTATTCGTTTTTATCTTATTTACTCCATTTTTGCTTCATTCGCAAGCAACCAATGATAGCATTCGCAAACTAAAAGAAGTAATTCTTAAGGCAAAACCATACCAGGAAGTAATTCCTGTGCAAAGTCTTTCGGGGAAATTACTAGAAAATCTTGCCAGTCATAATGTTGCTGATGCGCTTCGTTATTTTGCCGGAGTCCAGATTAAAGATTATGGTGGTCTTGGCGGACTTAAAACTGTAGATGTCCGTAATATGGGAACGCACCATGTAGGTGTTTTTTACGACGGAATCCAATTAGGTAATGCGCAAAACGGAGTTACTGATTTGGGTAAATATTCGCTAGACGACATGGAATCTCTTACCATGTATAACGGTCAGAAAAGCGAAATATTCCAGTCGGCAAAAGACTTTGCAGCTGCATCTACCATTTATTTAAGAACCAAACGTCCCGTTTTTGAAGGGGATAAAAAAACAAATTTATTGGTGCGGTTTAAAACCATGACTATAAATTATTTTGATCCGTCTTTTAGATGGGAACAAAAGCTGAGCAATAAAGTAAGCATGAGCGTAAGTTCTGAGTATATAAAATCTAACGGAGAATATAAATTTAGATACAAAAGAAACAATCAGGATGGTACTGTAGCTTACGATACTACTGCCACAAGACATAATAGTGATATTGAAGCTTTCAGATTTGAATCTGGACTTTACGGAAAAATAAATAATGGTTCCTGGGATGCCAAAGTTTATTATTACGACTCAGATAGGGGAGCACCAGGAGCAATTGTCGAAAATAAGTTTTCTGACGGATTTAGACAGTACGACAAGAATTTCTTCACACAGGCATCTATAGTAAAGGATTTTACAAAAAAATACAAATTTCAGGCAAAGGCAAAATACGCTTACGATTACACGCATTATGTTGCCAGAGATACTACCAATATTTTAGGAGAAACAGTAACCGAAGGAGCACAATCTGACGATAGTTATTACCAACAGGAAATATATTTCTCGGCAGTAAATATGTACAACATATTACCTACATGGGATGTTTCGTTATCTACAGATTTTCAATACAATAAACTAAATGCTACAAGAAAAGGAATACAAACTCAATTTTCTTTTCCGCAACGCTATACTGCCTTGTTTTCTTTGGCAAGTTCTTTCAGACTTGGGCAATTTAAAGCTTTAGGTAGTGTTGTGGGTACTTATGTTCAGGAAGAAGTGCGCTATAATGCAAAAGCTCCCGACAAAAAAGAGTTTACTCCTGCATTATTTCTTGGGTATACACCATTTAAAGACTACGATTTTAATTTACGAGCATTTGCAAAACGTATTTTCAGGATGCCCACTTTTAATGACTTGTATTATACCATGGTCGGATCCAGTACTTTGAGACCTGAATATATGAACCAGTACGATGTTGGGTTTACCTATAATTTACCTGTAAATAATTCTTTTTTAGACAAACTTTCTATTCAGGTTGATGGATATTACACCAATACCAAAGATAAAATTGTGGCTGCTCCAACAGGAAATTTATTCCGATGGATGATGACCAATATGGGACAAGTAAAAGGAAAAGGTATAGAATCGGTACTTAATATAGGAATGCATATTGGTAATGTAAATTTAGCTACAAATCTTACCTACACTTATTCAGAAAGTAGAGATTATACAAAATTTGCAGGTTTGGAATTATCCTCTTACGGAGATCAGATTCCTTATACTCCGTGGCATAGTGGTTCTGGGATATTAAATGCTGATTATAAAACCTGGAATTTTAACTACAGCTTTGTTTATGTAGGAAAACGATATAATGGTAATGTCAACAATATCAAAATCAACGAAATTCAGCCTTGGTACACACACGATTTAGCGGTACAAAAGTCTTTTGCTTTAAGCAAATATTTAATAAAAGGGACAATAGAGCTAAACAATGTACTTAATCAGCAGTATGAGGTTATATACAATTATCCGATGCCGGGACGTACAATGAAATTTATAATAAGTATTGCGCTATGAAAAAGATAACTACACAATTAATCCTCGGTTTATTTATAGCCCTTGCTTTTGCTTCTTGTAGAGAAGAAGAAACCATTTTCCCATCTTCAGATAAAAGCGTTGCTGCACCAAGAAGTGATGGTAAGATAGAAGGTTTTTATCTGCTTAACGAAGGTAATATGGGGATGAACCGGGCAAGCATCGATATATTTAATTATAGAACAGGAAACTATACAACCGATATTTATTCGGAACGAAATCCTACAGTTATAAAAGAATTGGGTGACGTAGGCAACGATATCAAAATTTATGGCAATAAGGTTTATGCTGTAATAAACTGTTCTAATAAAGTTGAAGTAATCGATAAATGGTCGGCAAAACGTATCAAAAAAATTGATATTCCTAATTGCCGATATGTAGCTTTTTACAAAGACAAAGCCTATGTAAGTTCCTATTCTGGTCCTGTAGCCATAGATCCTAACGCAGAGATAGGTTTTGTGGCTGAAATTGATACCACATCATTAGAAATAAAACGAAAAGTAAATGTAGGTTATCAGCCAGAGCAAATGGTGGTAAGTAACGGAAAATTATATGTAGCAAACTCTGGAGGTTATAGAGTTCCTAATTATGACAGAACCGTATCTGTGATTGATCTTGAGACTTTTACCGAAATAAAAAAGATAGATGTTGGTATAAATCTTTACAGTATGCAAATAGACAGTAGAGGAGATATTTATGTGAGTTCCAGAGGAGATTATTACAATACACCATCAAATCTTTTTGTAATTGATACCAAAACGGATGAGAAAAAAATGCAACTCGATATTCCGGTTCTAGGAATGTGTTTAGTAGATGATTTACTCTATTTCTATAGTGTATCGTGGAGCTATCTTACTAATAGTAATAAAGTAACCTACGGAATATTAGACACTAAAACCAAAAAGATAATAAGCGACAAGATAATCACTGACGGTACAGATAAACAAATAATGATTCCTTACGGACTACAGGTAAATCCCGAAACCAAAGAAATTTATATCACCGATGCACAAAATTATGTCGTAACAGGCTATATCTATTGCTTTACACCCGATGGAAAATTAAAATGGAAAACTACAGCAGGAAATATACCTGCACATATTGCTTTTATAACCAAAAACTAAAATAGTAAAATCATGTATAACAAATCTTTAAAACATTTCCGAACGCTATTGCTTATACTCGCAGCAGCATTGGTAACCAATTGTTCCAGTGGCGACGATAGTTCAGATAATAGCAATCCGCCAACAGGTGGTATTGGTAACAATGAGTACAATGCGCAAAGAGCTACAATTGTACCAATTACCGTAAATAGTACCGTAAGCGCAAATGCAACTTATAGCTGGAGTGTAACAAATTCTCCTTCAGAAAATTATTCTTTGGCAAACAACACTGCAAAAGAAGCCTTATTTGCAGCAACAGAAATAGGAACGTATGAACTTACTGTAGTTATAACTGATAACGGAAATACGCAAACACAAAAAATTAAAGTACACGTAAGCAAGGAAGCTAAGGATTATAAAACATTTATTGCCAAAGTATTTGATTTTAAACCTGCTCCGGGACAGTTTATAAATGATTTGCCTGCAGCGAATGACGGTGAAACGTATGATAAAATTTTAAGCAGAGCTAATACGTATCTAGCCAAGAAAAATGGAGATCTGATTTCGCTAGGAGCCTTTGGTGGTTATATTGTTTTTGGTTTTGATCATACAATTGTAAACGTAAAAGGCAAACGCGATTTTAGAGTTTTAGGGAATGCTTTTTGGGCAGAGGCCAATCCTAATCCTGATAAAACTATGCGTGGTGGGAGTAGTGAAGCTGGAGTTATAATGGTTTCTTACGACAAAAATAAAAACGGTCTTCCGGATGATGAATGGTACGAAATAGAAGGAGCTGGGCATAAAATGGAAAAAACAGTTCAGAATTATGAGATTACCTATTATAGACCTGATCCTAATAAAATTCCAGTTCCAGGAGGTGGTACAGGAACAGTACAATTTACAGATATAGAATATATATACTGGAAAGATAATCAAGGTAAAGACGGTTATTTAGCCCAAAACAACGCTTATAATCATTCCTTAGATTATTGGCCAAAATGGCTCAAAGATCAGGAAAAAATCACTTTTAAAGGTACGAGATTACCAGATAATGCTGTTGATGAAAGCGGAACTGGAAGCTATTTTGTTCAGTACGCATTTTTATACGGATATGCAGATAATGCCCCAAACAATGATAATGATTCTGCAATAGATATTGATTGGGCAATAGATAAAAATGGAAACAAAATTCATTTGCCAGGAGTTGATTTCGTAAAAGTTTATAATGCACTTAATCAGCAAGCCGGATGGTTAGGAGAAACTTCTACCGAAATAATGGGTGCTACAGATTTGCATCTTTTAGGAGAAAATATTCCTACCAGACCATAAAAAAAAAGGATTTTAAATTAAAACTATAATACCAGAAACCATGAAAAAAAATTTAACCCATTTATTATTCCTTGCATTCTTAGTTATAGGATGCAGTAGTAATGATGATGACTCAAAACCAGTAGACGAGGCTAAGAATACAATAGCAATTACACTTCAAGAAAAACATGAGATAGGGACATTTAGTGTCTTAAATATAAATGCTTCAGCTACTGCAACAAACCCAACATATCAATGGGTAATGACCAAAAATCCAGTTAATAAAACTACAGATTCTATTGTTGGAAATTCTAAAGATTTAAGATTCATAGCACTATACTCAGGTGCATATGAACTGACATTAAATGTATCGGCAGATGGGAAAAAAGGAAGCAAAAAAACACTAGTAAATGTTACTAATGAGACTAAAAATTACAATCCTTATATAACAGCAATCTACGATTTTGATCCTGCACCGGGAATGTTTGCCAATGATTTATTTAAAATTGGTTTTACAAAAGAAGATATAATGCGAGTAGCATTAGGCAGGATTAATGAAACCAGTGTTGGTTATCCATTAGACTTAGGTGGTTTTGGAGGATCTATTATTGTTGGGTTTGATCATACTGTTATTAATAATGCAGGACAAAAAGATTTTAGAGTTTATGGAGGAGATTTAACCGATAAAGGGAATCCCCCAGCTCCAGGATTACTATTTGTAGCCTATGATAAAAACGGTAATGGAAAACCAGATGATGATGAATGGTACGAAATAATAGGTAGCCAGCATACTAAAGAAAATACAACCAAAAATTTTAAGATTACATACCATAAACCTGCCATAGGAAAGCCTGTAGTAGTAAGTGGTCCTAATGATCCCTTTATAGATCGCGAACACATTTATTGCGAAAACAATAACTCTGAAACGTATTATTTACCACGATCTAAGACAAAAAAGGAATATTACCCTGCTTGGGCAACTCAAAATACAGCTGTATATGAAGGAACCAGACTAAATGTAAAATTTACACCACTCCGTCCCGGACAAACTACACTATGGAATTTTGAAGCTCCAGAATGGGGATATGTAAATGCTGTAAATCCTGATATTGATATAGACTGGGCTGTAGATAAAAATGGAAATAAAGCAAATCTACCAGGAATAAATTTTATAAAAATTGTAAACTGTGTTAGTGAGCCAATGGGTCTTTGTCATCAGCAATCATCAATGGCAACAAGATTCGCAGGAGCAGCAGATCTTCATATATTAAAAAAATACAATTTAAGAAAAGTAAAAGAATAAGAAAATGAAAAAATATTTAAAATATAGTTTGATTTTAGTAGCTATTGGTGCTTTTTATTGCTGTAGTAACGATGATGATTCAAAGCCTGAAATAACTCCTGAACCCGTTAAAAATGCTTCTGTTACATTAAAATTAGAACCAAATTTTACAGTAGAAAGATATAGCGTAGTAAATATAAATCCAGAAGTTGTTATTGAAAACGCTAGTGAAGCTGTTGCAAAATACAAATGGACTGTTAAAGTAACCGGTACTGATGGAATTGTCAAGGATTCTATTATTGGCGATGCAAAGACATTACAATTTATTGCTCCTAAAGCGGCTGATTATGCTGTAGAATTTACTGTAACATTGGATAAATTAGTAAAACAAGCTTCAACGAAAGTTAAAGTTTCAGAAACAGGTAAAACCTATACAGCAAAAGCGCTATCACTTATAGATTATTTACCAGCACCAAGTTATGCTCTTGATAATTATGAGTTTACTACTAAAACTGAAATTTTAGAAAATATTCAGGCAAGTCTTAATCAGGGAGAAGATATTAACCTTGGAACTTTTGGCGGGTACATTGTTACAAAATTTGATCATACTGTTATTAATTCTTATGGCAAACGAGATTTTACTGTTCAAACAGTTGCTAACAGTACTACTGTAAAAGTTTTCCCTGTAAGTGTATATGTAGCGTATGATGCCAATAAAAACGGTATTGCAGATGATAATGAATGGTATGAGATAGGAGGAAGTGAGCATAATAAATCTACGACAACAAAAAATTACGAAATCACTTATTTCAAGCCAGATCCAGCCAAAGTGGCTGTAACAGGCAAAGCCGATTGGCAGTTTGATAAAGAATATTTAAAATGGACAGATAATAAAAACACATCCAACTTTATTACTAAAACAAAAAAATGGAGACGTTTAAATTATTACCCACAATGGATAGGAGATTCTTATACCCTAAAAGGAACAAAACTATACTTGCCAGTAAAAGATGTAAGTGATGGAGAAGGGACTGCTTTTAATGTAGGAACTTTTGAATGGGGTTATGCTGGTATCAAAGATCCTTCGATAGATATTAGTTGGGCTGTAGATAGTAACGGAAAAAAAGTGCACTTACCTGGAATCGATTTTGTTAAAGTATATGTTTCAACATATACAGAGCTTGGAGCTTCAGATTTATTAACAAGTTCTTTTAAAGAAGCTGAGGATTTGAATTTTGCAAAAAGCAAATAATTAAAACTGCATATTCTTAAAAAGTATGCTATTGCAAAAACATTAAAGAAGAATTATTAACCCCTAATTTTATAAATAATGAAGAAAGTAATTTATTTTTTGACCGTTGGTTTACTTTTAGGACTTTCGTCCTGTAGCAACGAAGACAATGTTTTAATTGATGGTGGTGCAAATGCAACAGCAAACAGCGCAAATGCATCTACAAGCAGAATCCTTGCTGATCCGGCAATAGGAACTACAACAACTCTTAATCTAACGAGTTCTTTACTGGCAAGCGGAATCAGTACAACTGGTGGTAAGTATTGGGAAAACACTTATGTATCTAACACAAAACTAAATGTAGATATATTTACGTTTTCGCACACAGCTACATCTGCGGGATACAACTACTGGGATGGTTTTATAGTATCTAACGTAAATGATATTAAAGATTACGGTTCTGGTGCTGCTCCGGGTGGATCAGATGGTTGGGTGCCTCACCAATGGGGAACTATGGCAGGAAGTGGTTTTAATACTTCTTCTACAATTGCACCGGGAACTCCGGGAACAACAGGAGATCCTTATATTGTAGCTTATTGGTCTAGTTATTTAGATCCTAAAAATCCACAAGGAACTACTTTTACTGAAGGTGGTTTTTCAAACTGGGTAAAAATAGGAAATACAGGAACATACCAAGTTAAAGGATTGAAAATTAATATGCATCCGTGGCCTTATTATGGTTGTTTAAATGGAGATGGTTTTGCTAAGAAATTTGTTTCTGGTGATCATTTCGAATTATTAATTTATGGTGTTGATGCAAGCGGAGTTATCTCTGCTCCAGTAACACATACATTAGCAAATCATACAGGAACTTCTCTTGTAATGCCAACAGGCTGGGTAGATGTAACGGCTCTTAAACTAGCTAGTTTGGGAGATGTTAAATATCTTATTTTCCAGATGGCTTCAACAGACTCAGATCCCATTTACGGAATCAATACTGCAGCATACTTTTGTTTAGACAAACTTTCGGTAAAACGAATAGACTAAAACAAATTGTTTGTAATACAAAAAAGAGCCATTCAAAAGATGGCTCTTTTTATTATCTAATTTTTCATATCTGTTTAAAATGACCCGTTTTTAAATAATACTACCCGTAATAAGCAAATCTCCTGGGCAATTTACATCCTTTAATTCAATGTAATTTCCTTGCGGGAAAATCAAATTCTTTAATGCAAATACAGAAACATCATTAAAACTTACATTGAGTTGCTTCGTTAATTTTGGCGGAATTTGTTCATTCAATTGAATATTGAATAATGCCTGCAAATCATTCCCACAACCACAAGGGCCACCACCCGAAAGATGCCCGCTAATTTTAACATCCTGATTAGTCATTTTAAATGAAATATTTTGTTCTCTGCCAGTACCCGATATGGTAAGAGGCATAGAAGCAGAAATATTTAAGGTATAATCAGATGAATGGTCTTTAGTACCAGACTCAGTACGGAACCAAATAATTGTTTTCCAGTATTCTGTAAAATGTTGCGTGCGCTGCTGATTAAAATCTAATTTTATATTTGTTCCATTAGGAGTTAAAGTCATTCCTGAAATTGGTTCAGAAATTATTCCTCCATCAACAGCATACTTGGATATTTCAACAACACCTCTAGGACTTGTATAGCTACTATCCAGAGCACTTAAATTTACTTCTGCAGTAAGCGCACCTTGATTAAACTTTCCCGACCATGCCTTCGACTTATTAGTATCTTTAGGATTAGTACCTTCTAATTGCCAACCCGATTTATCCAAACTTTGTGGCAACACACTCTCAAATAAAACTTTACTACTTACAATCATACTCACATCTGATCCCATTGGGATAGGTTCGGGTAAATCATTAAGAAATGTTTGACTACTTTCCGCAATTCTATCATTAGTCATAATGAAAAGCTGTAAAATTTGATTAGCAGAATTGCGTGTAATCAGCGTTTTAAATAAAAATTGGTTAGGTTTCATATCGCTAATTTTACCAATCTTACTTTTATCTAGTGAGCTAACAACAAAAACTACGGGATTCTGCGTAAAATAAGAAATGAGTTCCAAGTTGAATCTTGCTTTTTCATCATTTCCTTCAATATTAATGTTTTTGGGAACAAAAGTTCCCTGTGACATGTCCAGAATTACGCTTAACACATTCTCGCTTGCAATTGTACCTGATCCTACAATTCCTTTTGCCTCGCTTAACGGAATCTGTGCTTGAATAAGAGCCCCAGGATTAGATACTTCTGGTTCATCCCATTCTATAGGTTCTGATTTGTATTGTGATCCTTTCGTTATCTTTCCAGAATGGATGATGCATTCCATCTTTACATTGGATGGATTGTTGGGAAGAAAAGAGAGTTTAGGATATCCATATTCGGCTTCAAACTTTACCCAGGTTTTCACTTTAGATGTGGCATCATAATGATACTCTAATTTAATTTTTCCTCCGTATGATTTATCTTTTTTTAATTCATCATACTGTTTGTTAATAGTTTCCTGAATTTTGGTAAGCCCCATATTAAAAACAACATCCCAACCATTTGTAACCGTTTTTCCTTGCATTAATACCAGCATATCCTGCAAAGAAGGAGCGGAGGTAAGAGCATTACCAAGAAGTCCTTTTTTAACTCCCGATAACAATCTACCAGGTAGATCCTCTATTCTTGCCTCAAGTACAAACTCTAGTGTTACGGGTACAAATGCATCTTCTAACTCTATTCCTTTATTAATTTCTGTTTTAGGAAAACTAATATTCCACTTACAGAATGGCGTAATCGGGCTAACCTCTTTAGACCATGTATCGCCGCCGTCTGTAAAATTAGGTGTGTTAGTATCACATTTATATTCATAGATGCGTTCACGAGAAGGCGTTTTAAACATACGCGGAATCCTATTGGGAGCACGATCAAAAAACGGATTACCTTCATACGTTAATTTTAAAAGGTATTTACCACTTTTTGTTTTTACCGAAGTTCCAACGCTTGCCACTACAGACTTAACACGACAATTAATGTATTCGCTAAAATTCACATTATCAAGACCAATATCCAGAATATAAGCATTACCATTGATTAATTTACCTACAGGCACTTCTACCGTTATACGTATCGGACTAGTTACAGATTGATGAATAGAATTTAGCAAATTCAAAGCAGTTAAGGTATTCTGGCTTTGCTTAACAATTGTACCTTTAAAACTCAGCAAATCAAATGCTGTCATTAATGTAGGCGCTTGAAGATTCTCATATTGAAGTGCCTGATCTTGTAAAATCAGTGTTTTAGAAAGCATGCTCAACATACGATTTCGTAAGAATTGAAGTGAAGCAGTCATACCAATCAAATCAAGATTAAGCGGTTCTAGCGACGGAATATTACCCGGTTTTAGTTGGTCTTTTATTCCATCGAGTCTTTTTTGCTGCGCTTCGCTCAATACGTTTAATCTTTGCTGATTATAAATATCTTTGGCGAGTTGGTTTGCTGCATCTTTTGCGCTAAGTAAAGCTTTTCCGCGAAGGAGCAAAATTTGGAATGCATTTATCAAATCATTCTTTTCTTGTACAGGCGGTCCAGAATCGATTATAAGCTTCATATTAGCACTCATTTCATCCCATGCCAGATTCGATTCGATAGCAAACGAAGCATTTTTTAGTTCATTAAGAGCTTTCTCCGCATTTAGCAATTCCTCAACACCTTTAACCCCTGTTGTAAATACTTTATAGGATGCATTCAGAATATTAAGTAATTTCTGCATCTGTTGCACTTTAAGTCCTAATTCCTCTACAGCTTTGATTGATTTGGCTGGAATAGCAATAGATGTAGCTACGGAAAAAATAGTCGTCGCCATATCAAGACCAAATTGTATCGCTTGTCGAGTTTGCCAATCTCTTACAGCCTGCTTATAGTTTAGTACGGCAGTTTGCAAATCAGATTTTTGACTGTCAACATTTTTCTGAAACGTAGCAATTTTAGCTTCTAGACTTTTGAGTTCTTTTTCTTTCTGACTAATAATTTCTTTGTAATACGAACTCAAATCACGTTGCTGGTCGGCATTTGCCTGAATGAACTTTGTAAGCAATTTACCCGATTCAATTATATTCTCATTCAGCGATTTACCTACATCTATAATTAGTTCCTTTGTCTTTCTTGCCTCAATAATATCCTGATATTTTTGTATCTCAAGAGCAATACCGTCAGAATATTGTATAATAGTTTCTATATGTTTTTTGTATTCTTTAGCCGGTAATAGTGGTACATAAGCAGCATATTCGGGATTCATAGCATTTCGGACACTATCCATTGCTCGTACTCTCAAATCTAGCACATTTGCATTACTACTTACTTGAGGAAGAATACTGGTAATCCAACCCATCGTGTCTGCCACAAAGTTTAATGCATTTTTTTGATTCGTATCGTTAAAATCAGTACAACCTGCCATAATAGATTCGGCAAAAGAATAAGCAAAAGATAAATTTTCTTCCATGTCTGGAAATACATCACTTTCTTTAGGTTCCTTACGAACATCATCTGTAATTAGTACAAGAGATCTACCGTGTATTTTGGCTGTATCATGCATAAATTTTAGTCCGTCTACTATGGTAAAATGCTCCGTAAAATCGTCTTTTGTAACAACCATTCCGCCATAAAAAACTTTACTATTGAGGTTAAATGATTTATAACCGTCTTTACTTAGTTTGCAAACAACAACGCCTTTATCAGTTTCCATATTAGTACTTTGAGTAAGTATATTAATATAGTTTCCGGGAATGCTTATCGTGCCAATTTTTGAATATAGATATTGCGAACAAAGTATGAATTTTAATGCCTTATTACTGGCTATAAACTGCATTTCATCCAATGCTAGTTTGGCTTTATACGTATTTATGTCTTTTGTTACAATTGTACTAAGAAATCCCGGAATTTCGGAGTCAGGGATAACATTCTTAATATCATACGGGAAATATTTTTCGAAGTTAGGAACAACACGATCCGTAAATTTTTGGATTAACGCCCCTTTTAAGATACGCTTCATTACCAAACGGCGGTTATACTCTGCAAAAATGGACAAGGTTGTAAGTTTGAATCTTGTAACTGCGTTTTCTTTATAGTTAGCAAGATTTATTTTTCCATCTAAAAACGGTTCAAAAATACTATTGGTTTCTGACCATCTTTGATCATGCCAAAGATTCTTTTTGATGTCGCTTTCTAAGAGTTTGCTATTACCAAAACTAATGAGTTTACTATATTCCTTTACAAAACCAAAAGCTCCTGTAAGGGCATTTGTTGTAAAATAGCAAAAATTAACAGAGTCTTCATCTGTGTATTTATTTTTAGAAAAACTAGCCGAAACCTTCTTAAAGGAGTCTTTATTGTATGCAAACACCTGAAAAATAATATCTCCCACATTTACACCAGATACAAAATGAGTTCCCCATTCGTTAAAATGCTTCATGCAAATATTTGCCTGATTTAAAGTCGTTTCTGCAGGATTGTATTGTCCTTTTTCATCATCAGAAGCTCTTACTTTAATCAAACTTTTGCGAAAATCTTCCTCAATCTGATATTCTGTCGAAGGTAATAACGGATTAGGATGTAATATTGTTCCAGATTTATTGATAGGATGAAAAGCCGCAGCTGATAAGCGTTCTAGCTTAACAAGAGCATACGAGGTATCTGATGCTTTTAAATCTAAACCTAGATTCTCAGAAAGTTTTTTTAGTGCTTCATCGCGATCCTGATCACGCAATAACATAGTTCCCGCAGCGACTTCAGCATCTGGAGCACCATCATTAGGGTTATCAATTTGATATGGAAATAGAGCATTTAAAAGATTTTCTGCATCTTCGTGAATAGAAACTATTGGGTAATTCCATTCCAGTTTTTTATCGGGATTTATATCTATTTCTAGCTCTTTCAAAGCTTTTTTATCTTGCAGAAACAAGCCTTGATTATCTACAGACGAAGGATTCCAAGAAGGGTTATATCCAAAGATTAAATTAGTTGTGGTACCTAGTGTAATTTTACTTTTTATAATTGCCATAATACTATAATTGGGGTATTAGTAAATAATCGCGTGCCACATATAAATCAATAATTTATAAGTAGCCGCTTAGCTCAAAGTAAATAAAAAGGAAGTGTTTTTTTATAGGTAAAAATACCTGAATAATTTACCGATAAAATAGCATATATTTATAATCTGTATCCGTATATAAATTGTTTTCTGTATCTGTACCTGTTTTTATTTAGTACGTAGGTTTGTAGTAAACAAATCCTCCTTATGAATACTCAAACAAATAACGCTCAATATCTAGAATTTGGAACTGTAAATATCTCGCACCTTGGTAGCATATTAAATATATGTAATCGTGCAAAAGAAAGGACTAAAAACAATCCAAATCTGATACAAAATATAGACGAAAACAATATGAATCATTTTGGACTTCCGCTAAGTGTTGCTCATTACGGAAACCAAATGTTAGGCTACGGATTTGTAACAATTAATACTTCTGGAGAAACTGAATTTAATTATTATTTTGAAGAAAAAGAACATAATGCATCACAAATAAAAGATGGTTTAGAACTAGAAGCAAAAAAAGCATTTAAAGTTTTATTTAATGATAATGCTACCAAAGAAAATGCAGTACAAAATGCGATTGATAAACTAGCAAACTGGATTGATCAGTGCTAGTTTTTAGAACAAAATAATTAAGCTTTGTTTACACAAAAAAGCGAACCATGTAAGTTCATTTAAACGAAGTGTTTTAAAACTTATATTTTCTTAAATCACTTACATGGTTTAAAATGTTTTTTAATAAAATATTAGTCAATAAGGTTATATAACTTGTTAAGATAAAATTAAAGAAATGGCTAAAGAAGTCTTATATATAAAAATTGCCCACATAATTCAGGAACAGATTTTATCTGAAACGCTAAAAATAGGGGATAAGCTGCCTTCAATTCGTGCGCTACAAAAATTATATAACGTAAGTATCAATACTGTTAAGCAAGCATTTTTAGAATTAGAAAGTAAATCCTTGATAGAATCAAGACCTAAATCTGGCTTTTATGTAAGTAATACATCTAATAGAAGATTTTCGATTCCTTCGATGAATAAATTGAAAGTATCAGAAACCCAAAAAAGTCCTGATGACTTAATTACTAAGGTGTTTAATACTTTTGGTGATAAAAGCATTACCCAATTTTCTTTGGGAGTTCCGCATAAGAGTTTGCTTCCTATTGCGAAACTCAATAAAGGAATTATTAAAGCTACGCGAAATCTGGAGGAGAGTGGAACTGATTATAATTTGGTTCAGGGAAATTTAAACCTGAGGCGTAATCTCGCAAAATGGTCACTTGTATTAGAAGGTAAACTAACCGAAGATGATTTTGTAACTACTTCTGGAGCTATGAATGCTATTTACAGCTGCTTAATGGTCACAACCCAACGAGGAGATACCATCGCTATCGAAAGTCCCGTTTATTTTGGAATACTCCAAATTGCAAAGTCTATGGGACTTAATGTTATCGAGCTGCCTACACATCCCACAACTGGAGTAGATCTTGATGCTTTAAAAAAAGTAATCCCAAAGATTAAAGCATGTTGTTTTATGAGCAATTTCAGTAATCCATTAGGTAGCTTAATGCCTGATGAAAATAAAAAAGAATTGGTCGAATTGCTTACTTATCATAACATTCCGCTTATAGAAGATGATTTGTATGGTAATCTATTCTTTGGTGCCGCCAGACCAAAACCTTGTAAATATTATGATGAAGCCGGAATTGTAATGTGGTGCGGATCAGTATCTAAAACACTTGCACCAGGATATAGAGTAGGGTGGGTTGCTCCGGGACAGTTTAAAGAGAAAATAATCCGACAGAAATTAGTACAAACAATCTCTACGCCATCATTGTATCAGGAAGTAGTTGCCGATTTTATGGAATTTGGAAGATATGATCATCATTTGAGAAATTTCAGGCACACTTTGCATACAAATTGCTTGCATTTTCAGCGTGCTGTCGAAGATTATTTTCCAGAGAATACTAAGATTTCTCAACCACAAGGAGGATCTTTTCTTTGGCTTGAACTTGACAAAAATATTGATACCGCTTCATTATATGATATTGCAATAAAGCAAAAAATCAGTTTTGCACCAGGCAGAATTTTTACCCAACATGATCAATACAATAATTGCATGCGTCTTAATTTTGCTTTAGAGTGGAATGATAAACTCAATAGTGATATAAAACGACTTGGCACAATTGTAAAAAATGCTTTGTAATACTGTTACCCATCAAAACTCTGAACTGTCATTGTGACAGCTCGTTTTTATTAGCGTTAATTTTTAATCAAAACAACTATATATCAGTAATTTAAACAAAACTACTTAAACTAATAAGTTTAATATAAAAACAAATGAATCAAGATATAATTAACTCTCAATCAAGAATAAAAATAATAGATTACACAGATAAATTTAAAGAATCTATCAAAATTCTGAACTACGCTTGGCTAGAAAAATATTTTAGAATTGAAAAAACGGATGAAGTTTCACTCTCAAATCCAAAAGAAGAAATCATTGATAAAGGTGGTTTTATATACTACGCTACATTAGATAATGAAATTGTTGGGACAGCTTCACTTCTAAAAAAAAGCGATACTATTTTCGAATTAGGAAAAATGGCGGTCAGTGATAAAGCACAAGGTTATGGTATTGGCACATTATTATTGGAGCATTGCATTACAACTGCAAAGGATATGAAAATAGAAAAGCTAATTCTGTATTCTAACACAAAGTTAGAGTCAGCAATACATCTTTATCGCAAATATGGATTTGAAGAAATCCCATTGGAGCAGGGACTTTATGAACGAGCAAATATTAAAATGGAGAAGAAGCTACCTTAAGAGGAGGAACAAAGAAAAAAAGCAACAAAGGCTCAAAGGTTGAAAAAAAAGAAACAGACCAAGATTAATTTTAACCACAACATATCCCCAATCTTGTCTCCCTGACACAGGAAGGGTCTCCACAAGTAGTTCAAGAATAAAAGGAAAAATATTAGAATGGAGAAGGCACTAGTGCGTTTTTAACCGCAAAGTAAGCAATCCCGACGCATCGGGATACGTAAAGGTCACAAAAATTGAAGCGTTTAATCCTATCTGACTCAAAAGGAACGCAGATGACGCGGATTTACAAAAGTAAAGACGCGGATTAAAAACAGATTTTTAAAACAATAGATAAAAAATCCGTTTTTAATCCGTGTTTTCGCCTTAGCGAATCTGCTTTATCCGCGTTCCTCTATAGACAAACTTTTAAAAAGCTTCTCCGATTCGGAAATAAAGTCCCCAATCGCCTTTTCCAACAGCTGCATCCAAGCCAACATTAAATTTTTCGTGTTTAAATGCTCTGTAGCGATAACCAATTCCTGCACCAGGATATAAATTCCAATTAAAATCGGATGTATCAGAACCATAAATAGTTGCTACACCAGCAAAACCTACAAGCCCCATTTTTTTATTAAAGTTATAACGGTATTCCGCTTGTAAAGCCATTAGTCCGTCGCCACGGTATTTGCCTTCAGAATATCCTCTAATATCCTCACCGCCAATAGTTACTTGCTGCTCAAAAGAAATATTCCCTAAACCAAACTTACCCGAAAAACGAGCTGCTAGTACATCGGTTCCACTTCGCATAGGAAAGTATTTATTGTACTCTGAGAGAATTTTATTGGCACTAACATCATTACCAACCCACGTGGGATAACCAATCCAACGCAATTTTACTTTATCACCTTTGGTGGGATAATAAACAGCGTCACGAGTATCATACATCATATTTAGCTGCAAACCATTTGTTTGAGTAACAGAAGATGGTTGTATATCATCTTCATATTTTGTATCGTAATGCGCATACGAATAACCGATACCAGCATACAGCGATTTAACAACTTTTCGTTGAAGAGTCATAGCTACAACTGTTTTTTTAGTTGCATAATCGTAAAAATCTGGTGTGTCGATATCATCCACATAAAACTGGGCATTTTGATCACCCGTTACAAAAATAAATTGAGCTCGCCACTTGTCTTCGTTAAAATACCATTTATTAAAAGAGGCCACAAAATAGGATTTATTAGTCGTATAAACTGCAGATATACCCGATAGCGATTTAGGCGAAATAGTATCGGCTTTATTGAGTTTATACATCATCATAGGAATAGCACCAAACATAAAATCCAGCGTTCTATTATAATTAAGATAAGGCATTATATTAAAATCTATATTCTTTGGTTTTGCCTTTGTTGTAACTGAGCTATCAATTGGTTTTGTTTGAGATGAAGCACATAAACAAAATATAAACAGCATTATAGTAGGTAAGATTTTATGCATTTTGGATGTATTTTTAAGTTACTTTATAAACTATTTAATGTATTCCAGAAGGTATGCAAATGGGGTGTTTTTGGTATGAATAAATAAATTTACTCTTCATAAAACTTAAAGGTAAATTATTTTTTTAAAGCAGCAAAATCATCTCATGACAGATTCAAATATTTTAAATCACACTGATTTTCAAGACCCTAAAAATTCATTAGGTCTTTTGTTTAGAATCTGAAAAAAACTAGTACTAAATGCTTGTATACTTTTGTAACCCACAAGATAAGCAACCTGAGAAACTGTATATTTCCCAGTACTTAAAAACTCAATTCCTTTTATAATTCGCACCAATTGAATATACTTTGAAATCGTAATTGTTGTTTCTTTCTTAAATATTCGTTCTAAGGATCGCAAAGACATATTGTTGTTTTCGGCAATGGTACTTATATGTATATAATTTGCCATATTATCCAGAATAAAATTGCTTATTTGTAACAATCGCTCATCGTTTGGGATAACGATATTTAAAGTTATTGCACCTTTAAAAAAGCTAGGCAACTCTACAAAAATGGCATTCAGAAAAGCTTCCTCTTCAATCGAATATTCTTCTTTTTTACTCCATTTTACGCAATAAGATATCATCTCTCGAAGTACTGGAGGAACAGAAAAAATTCTTAGCTTATCATAAAAATTATCTTCCTCATTAATGGAATAAAAAATGGTTCTCAAATTTATATCTTCAGAAACTGCAGTTGTTCTGTGTGATAGGTTAGAGGGAATCCATGCAGCATGATTTTGAGGCAAGAGATAGATACGCCCAGCCACATGTAAATATTGAAAACCTTTCTCTACATAAACAAGTTGTGCCCTATTATGAGAATGCTCGTTGGAGTCATGTATCCAATTATCTTCAAACCAAACGTAGGCTTTTTTGGCAATACGATCTACTAATTCATGGTTCTTCATAATGCATTATATAATTTACTTTTGTCGTTTTAGATTAAATATATGGCAAATTTAATTATAATACGCATGGTAAATTTGCAGCAGAAAAAAATATTATGAATAAGCATAAAAAAGACTGGAAAAGTAAGACAGGGGTTTCTTTCGGAATCGTACTGCCATTTATCGGAATATTATTTGTTGCCTCCACATTGCGAGCGCCATTAACAGCACTAGGGCCTGTATTAACCGAGATTAGTAAATCACTAAATCTTTCAAATAGTGAGGCTGGATTCCTTACAACCATTCCATTAATGGCATTTGCATTCCTATCTATTCTTGTTGGGCAATTATCTAAAAAACTGAGTCTGGAGAAATTTCTACTTTTTTCGATTGCACTTTTAATCGCAGGATTATATATAAGAATAATGGGTACGGTAGTAACCCTATTTCTAGGATCTGCCATACTTGGTATTGCAATTTGCATAGGAAATGTTTTAGTGCCAGGATATATCAAGAAAACATTTCCTAATAAATCCGGAATGGTTATCGGTTTCTATTCTGTATCGATGAATCTTACAGCAGCTCTAGCATCTGGATTTAGTATAGCAATTGGTAAATTAAGCGGTCTTGGCTGGAAAGGCTCTTTAGGAATCTGGATTTGGATTGCTGTATTTTCTTTTTTAATATGGTTACCAATCGTATTAAAAAGAACAAAAAACATTGAAGAGACAGGAATAATAAAGAGCAATCTAAATATCTTTAAATCACCATTGGCATGGCAAATTAGTATATTCATGGGGCTTCAATCATTAATGTATTATTCTCTTGTAACCTGGCTTCCGATGTTGTTACAGGGTTTTGGTATGGTAAAAGAAGAAAGTGGATGGGTTTTGTCTTTTATGCAAATGGCGATGTTGCCTTTAACTTTTCTTGGGCCAATTATTGCATCTAAACTTACTAACCAGAAAAGCTTAATTTTTGTTGTTGCTGCAGGAATGTTTATTAGTGTTTTGCTTATACTATTCTTTCAATTACAATATATCTATACTGCAGTTATCCTTTTCGGAATATCTTCAGGATTATCTTTTAGTCTGTCAATGATGTTTTTTGTTCTTCGTACTGCAGATAGTCACACTGCTACAAGAATATCTGGTATGGCACAATCGGTAGGTTATTTATTGGCTGCATTTGGACCTCCTATATTTGGTAGTTTATATGAATACGGTGAGACATGGAATTTATCTTTATACTTTCTTTTAATAATGATAGTTATAATGTTTTTTGTAGGGCTTAAGGCGGCAAGAAACCATCTTATAAAGTAGTCTTAACCTACATACTTAAGTTTAAAACAGGCGTAATTGCCTGTTTTTTTTATGTATATAATCATCCTTATTTGTATGAATTTAACATTTTCAAAATAGGTATAAATACGGTATTGATATTTAAATTTTCGTTTTAAATTGTATTTAAATTAAAAATCCATAAACCAAATATTATTAGGGTAAGTAAAAAAGGAAAGTTCAACCCCCAAATTATTATGATAATGGACAAAATTAAATTGAATTTCATCAACAAATCTAATGACGCAAATAACAATAATGTCATTATTTTTCAACAAAATGTTGCTCAGGAATTTGAAAAAAGTGCTATTGCCTGGAAAGTAATAGAAAATAGTAGCAGACTAGACAACCATCCTTTTGCATTTTCAATGGGCTATGAAGTAGCTACTTGTGATTCATACGGCAATTTTACCCCAATGCTTTACACTTATGAAGGAACAGCGTATGAAATGGTCAAGGATAACGCTGGCAGTGTACTGAGAGTTGCATCAAAACCAGCTACTAATCTTAGCCAAATAGAAGTAAAAAACGCACTTCCGTCTGGAATAATCAACGCAAATTGCTACAGAAACAATAGATTAATTGCTACAAAAACAAACCTAGCTCCTGGAGAAAAAGCAGTTTTTGAATTTTACCCAAGACTTTTTATAGGTGTTGTTCCTGAAATAGAAGAAGGAGATGTATTAGACTCTGCAATAATCTCACAGATTAATTCACAAATAAATTTATTTGGTATAACTAGTGCAGACATTGTAATGACAGGTGGAGGACCTGGTAATCACTCGCCAGCATTCAATTTTAGTTTAGAAAACATAAATAAACAATGAATAGAGAAATAAAAACATTAGATTTTTTTCAGTACAAACCTTTTACTAAAGACTCCGCCAGTTTTTCTTTCCTAGCGAAATTAGCGTCGTTAAAAATAAGAGGACATAGGGAACAAATACAAAATGAAGCTATTGCTTATATTGACGGAATTGCCCCTTATGAATTGCAATATGTATCTAATCCAAGCGACTTACAAGGAAATATTAATAAATTCAAATCATTTTATAACATCTTAAATAAAGATAAAAATTTCACCCAAATAGTAGAACAAACCTGTGTGTTTTTTAATACTAATGTAAATGATTTTTTAATATATCTAAAAAGTGATTCTTATCTGGAAAATAAAGAAAAATTATGGGAATCTTATTTTGCTTTGATTATAGAAATGGGGTTTCAAAGTGAGAATCGTTCCGCTATAATAAAAGTATTAGGAATTTGTAATTTTCTTGAAGTAATCTTTAATCACCTGGATGATTCCCAATTAAGTACTACACTTAATACAAGTAAATTAGTATCTCTGTTTAATGCGAGTATCATTTTAGATAAAGATATATTCCCGCTCCCTTCTTCATCCTATATATCTTTCAATTAAACTATATAAAGAGTCGTCCTAAAAAGATGGCTTTTTTTATTGTGATAGTTCCTGTAAATAATTAAGCGTAAATCTATAAAACAGACATAGCGTAATATTAATAAATTATTAAATGACTAAACCACAAAATATTGATAAAGGTTTAATCTTACTTTTGTAAGGGTCTTCTTTAACGATTTAAAATTACAATATGAGTTCTAATTTAGTAATAAGGTTAAGAGAGGGAGATGATTCCTGCTTCAAAGAAATTTATGATCTATATCATTATAAAGTTTTTTGTTTTATAAAGAAATACACCTCGCAGCTTGCAGATTCTGAAGATGTGACTCAAAATGTATTTATTCACCTTTGGAAATATAGAACCAAATTGGACCCAAATGTAAGCTTAGAAGCTATTTTGTTTAAAAGTTCAAAACAAGAGATATCGAAATGGTATAAAAAACAAAACAGAATCTTTTCTGTAGAAAATGACCAGTTAATTAAAGAACTTGATAGCGCATCTGAAACGGAAGATGATATAAGTTCCAAGCTGGAAAAAATAGAATACCTCCTGAATAAAATCCCTCCAAAAAGAAGGAAAATCTTCAATCTACATAAATTTGAAGATCTTAGTTATAAAGAAATAGCCGTAGAGATGGATATGTCGCCAAGCGCGGTTGCTAACCAAATCTCAAAGACCTTACAATTTCTTAAAAAGAATTCAGTACATAATCATGAATTATACTGGTTTGCATTATTTTTTATAAGTCAGCCAAGCTTGATAAATTGATTGGTGGTTTTCAATTAACAATTTTTGATTTCAGAACTCTGAAACCTCAAAAAATTGGATAATCTTACTATCTGCAACACTAAATCTTCAATGGCTAATCTTCAATCTCAAATCTCTTAACTTAATGACATTACAGTAGCTCGTTACTCTCTCTTTTTTCTTTTTGGCTAAGCTATTTTTGGTTTATCACTTCAAAAAAAATCCTCCTCAAATGGTTACTTAGATTAAGAAAACGTTAATAGTAATATCGCCCCATGATATTTGCCCGACTAGGAATCTAATGTAATTGAATTGATAAAATTCATGTATAATTTTCAATAGTAAACTTAATTGTAATGAGATCTAAAAAATTAAAAGAAGAATGGAACGCAATACCTAATAGAGGTATTCTTCCTGACCAAATTGCATCCCGAATGTGGGATAACATTCAGAGCGTTACAATTAATAAATACAAAAGCTTTTATAATTGGGTTGCAGCAGCGTGTGCAGTAATAATTTTGTCTTTTATTGGATATCAGGTTTTTACTCCATCGCATAATGCTACAGTAGCAATTACTTCAACAAAAACATTTAACAAAGATATACGCCTGATAAGTTTACCTGATGGAACACGTGTATGGCTAAATCAAAATACTCTAATAGAATATCCTACAGAATTTGCTAAAAATGAAAGAGCAGTAAAATTAACTGGTGAAGCTTTCTTTGAAGTTAAGAGAGATGTATCACGACCTTTTGTAATTACATCGGGAGCTATAAAAACGACTGTTTTAGGTACATCATTTAATATTAGTTCTTATGCTAACAAAGAACCTCAAGTAAATGTAAGAACAGGTAAAGTAAAAGTAGAAAGTAAACAGAATTTAGTTTTCTTGGTAAAAGGGGATAAGGCTATTTATAATAATGCTGATGCAAAAATTGAAAAGCAAAAAACTACTTTGCTTGAGCCTGAGTGGAAAAAAGTTTTAATTTATGTAGATGGGTTAACTCTCGCACAAGTTATAGAGAAACTAAAACTTGACCATTCTTTTACGGTTGACTATCTAGAGGAAAATCTAAAAGACCTTAAAATACAGGGAACCCTCGATACTAGACAAGGGTTTTATGAAATGCTTCAAACTGTAGCGTTTGCTCTGGAAATTAAAATAAGAACAACCGGCAAAGACACCTATCTCATAAGTAGATAATCCGTTCTACAGTTTTTTTAAACAGACTTTGACAGAAAGAATACAGCAGTATTAAATCAATAAGAAAAATGATTTAATGACTAGCTGCTGGGAAGCTATTAAAATTTTATAAAAATATTAACCCTAAATATCATATTAAAATAAATACCAATAACAAACTAACAATTATCAATTATGAACAATGATTACTCCAGGCAATTTGCCTTTTGGATTTTGTTTTTCGGATTATTCTTCGGAACAAACATTATTTACTCACAAACCGGAACAGTTTCGGTTGATTTTAAAAACTCTACACCACAAAAAATTATTGATAATTTAAAATCCAGAACTCCATATCAATTTATTTATCAAAAAGATTTGGATCTAAGTTTACCTCTAGTTACACTAAAAAAAGAAAATGTTACAATTGATGAAATTTTAAATGATTTACAAAATCAGACAAATTTAAATTTCAGAAGAAATGAAAATAATATAGCTGTAAATAGTAAAGATTCGGGCAAAAAAAAAAAGAAGGGCAAAATCGTAGGTAAAGTTGTCGATGCAAACGGACTTTCATTGCCCGGAGTAAATATAAAAGTAACCCAACTGAGTTTGGGAGCACAATCGGATATTGATGGTAATTATGTTTTAGAATTAGAGCCTGGCGAATATACTATTGAGATTAGCGCCATTTCGTTTCAAACACAAAAAATTACAGGCATAAAAGTGCTTGAAGGTGGTGAAACACCATTAGTGGTTTCATTAAAAGAAGATGCGCAATCGCTTAATGAAGTAATTATTATTCAGAATTATAAACAAGCAACAGCATCTGTTCAGGGCATGCTAATACAGCAAAAAAAAGCAGCACAATTCTCTGATGGAATTTCAGCAGAACAAATCGCAAGAACACCGGACAAAGATGTGGGTAGTGCGCTTAAGCGTATCACAGGCGTAACAACAATTGATAATAAATATGTTGTAGTTCGTTCTATGGGAGAACGTTGGAACCAAGCTGTTATGGACGGAATCACGTTACCAAGTACAGATGCATACCAACAAAACTTCTCTTTTGATATTATCCCGACTGCTATGGTAGAAAGTATAGTAGTTAGTAAGTCGGCAACGCCAGATATGTACGCTAATTTTGCAGGAGGATATGTTGAGATAAAAACAAAGGATATTCCTAAAGAAGATTTTACAAGTTTTTCGGTAAGTACCTCGTATAACAGTCGAAGCGCTTTTAAAGAAAGACTTACCAAACAAGAAGGAGCTTATGATTATTTGGGTTTTGATGACGGAAGACGTGATTATCCTAATATGTTACCTCTAGAGCCACCAACTAGTGAAGCAACCTCCGGCCCATTTATAGAACAGTCTAAAAAGTTTACCGAGGATAATTTTTCTACCTATAAAACGTATGGTGCACCAGGAACTACATTACAATTTGCATTGGGGCGATCATATAATTTAAAAAATAACAATAAATGGGGATTTGTGGGATCCATACTTTTCAAGAATACACAAGAAAAAATAGACATCGAACATACACAAAGAGGAAGATTTATTGAAAACTCAAGATTTGCACAAGAAGGAGAAGGAGGAAGAGCATATTCGATTTTTGAAAAATATGGATTTAATAACTCAGGTGCAAATTATAATTATAATTCTACTTTGGGAGGAATGTTTAATGCTGCTATTCAGCTAGGTAAACATAAAATTACTACTCGTAACACCGCAATGCATATCTATAACAATCAATTGACTCAAATTACGGGTTGGGAAAAAGGGAATACTATTACCGGAATTATAGACGGTAGTGATCTTCCAACAACAATTGAAACTAATTATCCTATTTATACAACTTTTATTCAAAATAAAATTGAGGGAAATCATCGTTTTGATCAACTTGAGATTAATTGGTATACTAGTTATAGTAATATCACAAAAGACACAAAAGATGCTACTTTTCTACAAACCTCATATAAAAAAGTAGGAGACGATGTATTAGCTTATAATACAGTCTACAACAGCGGAAATAGATTACCATTTAGCAGGGACAATTATTCCAATGATGAAACGGATTATAACTGGGCTATTAATTTAGATTATTCTTTTGATCTGGGCGAGATAAGCAAAAATGATATTAAAGCAGGTTATTTCGGAACATATAAAACAGCTACAAATCAGCAAAGATCGGCTAAACTTATAACTGTTGGACAAAAGAGTGAAACAGCTGAAATTTATATGCCGCTTTCAGAATTTTTGAATGGTTCGCAATATTATTATGGTGGTTTTGGCTGGGATGATTACGGAAAATATGGAGATAAATATGAAGGAGATGTAAAAGTACATTCCCCTTTTTTAATGCTTGATAATAAAATTGGTCGTTTTGTAAGACTCGTTTGGGGAGCAAGAGCCGAAAGTTATATTTATAGCGAAACATCGAATCAGTTTGAAGGTTCTGGCGTTTTTTCATTCATAAAAGAAGACAAAAAGTGGCAATTTTTACCATCCGCTAGTTTAACAATTAGTCCAACCAATAAAATGAATGTTAGAGTTGGATATAATAGATCTGTATTACGTCCTCAATTTTCGGAACGAGTAGGTACTCCGTATTATGATCCCATTCGTAACGCCAAAATTCTAAACTGGTCTGGAGGAATGATTTCTAGTGTATCTAATAATTATGATTTAAAATTAGAATGGTTTCCATCAGGTGGTGAAATTTTGTCTTTTGGAGTTTATCATAAAGACATTAAGGATCCTATAGAAGCTATTGGTACTGTAAACGGAAACTCAGGTATTATTTATAATCTTAATTCTTATAACGCCAAACTGTGGGGGATAGAAGCGGAATTTTATAAAAATCTTACTTTTTTAGGAGAAGGACCAATTTTAGAAAAATTATTCGTTTCAGGAAATGTTTCTATTAATGATACAAAAGTAACATCATACGTACGTATAGATGGTGAGGGTGGACTTTATGAGGCTAACAGACCACTTTACGGACAATCACCTTATACCTATAATTTAGGATTAGACTATATAGGAGACCGCATGGGATTTAGTGTGAGGCAAAATGGAATTGGTGACCAATATATTTTGGTAGGATTTGAATATTCCAGAGAAGAAATCAGAATGCCTTATGCTGTAACTGATGCTCAGGTAAGTTATAAGTTTTTTAAAGAAAAAAATCTGGAATTAAAATGCAGTATAAAAAACATGTTTGATGCTGGTATTCAAACCTATAATAATGCTAATAGCTATTCACATCTTGAAGATTTTTCGATGGGGAGTAATCCTAGAAGCCAATTTTCATTAGGAGCCAATGCTAGTAAAAAATATGATGAAGACATAGATCAGGTTATGTTTAAAGCTTGGAGCGGTAGAACTATAAGTGTATCAGTTAATTATTCGTTTTAAGTGAGATTTTTATCAAAAAACTAAGGAAAGATATTTTGCTGCTCTTTCTAAGGTTTCTTCTTAAGAGCGGCAAATATCTAATAAATATACTTTTATGAAAAAATTACTTCTATGCGCAATGATAGCTCTATCAGTGAGCTCTTGCCAAAACAATGATGATGCTGTTGACTCCTCTTTTTCTATGAAAGCTTCTGGAGCAGATTACACAGAATATCCTGCAACGGTACAAACTGTAAGTGGCGCTATTACAACCAATACTACCTGGACAAACGACAGAGTATGGGAAATTAGCGGAATTGTTACTGTAAAAAACGGAGCGACCCTAACCATTCAGGCAGGTACATTTATTAAAGCAAAATATTTAGGAAGTTATGTAGCAACAGGAGTACTCCTTATTACTAAAACGGGAAAGATTGATGTACAGGGAAATGCAACTGCTCCAGTAATTTTTACAAGTTATAATTTATTAGATGGCAACGCCAATACTGTAGCAGTTCCTGGGGATTTTGGAGGTGTAGCAATATTAGGAGATGCAAGAATTAATACTTTCTCTACTACAAATGTTGTCGAAGGATTAGATGACCAACCTACTTGGTCTGATTTTTATTATGGAGGAGCCAATGATACTCATAATTCAGGAGCTTTACATTATGTACGAATCGAATTTGCAGGAAGGCTTATAGATTCAAATTACGGATTAAGCGCATTAACATTTGCAGGGGTAGGTAGCAGTACTATAGTAGATCATGTTCAGGTATCTTATTCTAAAGATGATTCTATAGAGTTTTTTGGAGGAACGGTTAATGCAAGCCATTTGGTATCTTTTGCTCCAGATGATGATAATTTTGATTTTAATTTAGGATATAGAGGAACTATTACAAAAGCTATTGCAATTGCTGACAGTAATTCAACTCACAGTTTAAGCGGAGGAAAACCTGATTCTAATGGAATCGAATTAGATAACAACCCAAATGGACAAGCAACAGCACTTATTACACGTCCGGTTATTTCACAAATGTCTATTATTGGAGTTAGCTCTAATACAGTAGCAGATTTGTACGAAAATGCTATTCACGTACGTAGAGCGGGTAACATAAGCCTTACAGATGTTACCGTTACAGGATACAACAGAGGTATTAACTGGGAATCTCCTTCGGTTCCTAGCAATTCTTCTTATTTAAGAATTTCTATCCACGGATTTGATAACCCAATATTGCCAGTTGGAACAACTATTACAGGCATAGGTTCTAGTACTTCTGTAGTAGATCCAGCTACAAAATGGAACCTTCTACAGCCTTTCTTTAACAATGGAACATTAAATTTTGCAGGCGCAACAGGTGCATTTAAAACAGAAGCTGTCTGGACAAACACTTGGACCAAGTTTATAAACTTTTAATTTCAATAATCAACTTATAATAATTATTAAAATACACATTAATAATCAATTACATATTTTAACCTAAAGTATAACAGCACATTAAAATTTCTGAATATTAAGAAACCGTTAACAATAAAATCAGGCATGATATTTTGGTTTTTCAAAATCTAATATAAGTAGTTGTAAGTATTGAATTTGATTTTTGTTTTAATGCATTAAGCAAAAAAATGACGAAATACTTTATATGGTCTTTTAGAATTTTAAACAATAAAATTTTTAAAAGAATGAAAAGATAACCTTTTGTTGCGGTAAAAAATCCTAAGAGCAAAAGATGGAAATAGTAGGTACAAAATCCGATGGTAAAGCGGGGAAATTATAAAAAAATCTTTACCAAAAAAGAGAAAGACCTGAGGAAAGATATTTTGCTGCTCTCTCCAAAGGCCTAGATTGTAATAGCGGCAAATATAGCAATAATTAAATTATTTATGAAAAAATTTTTTCTATTCGCAATGGTAGCTCTAGTTGTGAGCTCTTGCCAAAATGATGATTCATCTACAGATTCTTCTTTTTCTATGAAAGCTTCTGGAGCAGATTACACAGGGTATCCAGCAGCAGTTCAAACGGTAAGTGGTGCTATAACAACCAATACTACCTGGACAAACGACAGAGTATGGGAAATTGATGGAGTTATTACTGTAAAGGGTGGTGCTAAACTTACTATTCAGCCAGGTACTTATATTAAAGCTAAGCCACTTGCTGCTGGTGTAGCTACAGGAGTTCTTGTAATTACAAAAACGGGACAAATAGATGCGCAGGGAACTGCAACTGCTCCGGTAATTTTTACAAGTTATAATTTATTAGATGGTAACGCAAATACAGGAGCAGCTCCTGGAGATTTTGGAGGTATAGTACTTTTAGGAGATGCAGAAGTTAACACTGGTTCAGTTACTAATATCGTTGAAGGATTAGATGATCAGCCTAATTTTGCTGAATTCTATTATGGAGGTACAAATAATGCTCATAGTGCAGGAGCATTAAACTATGTACGTATCGAATTTGCAGGACGTATCTTAGATACTGATGTTGAAATTAACGGTCTTACACTTGCAGGAGTAGGTAGCGGAACTGTAGTTGATCACATCCAAGTATCATACGGTAAAGATGATTCATTTGAATTCTTTGGTGGTAAAGTAGATGCTAGTCACTTAGTTTCATTTGCACCAGATGATGACAACTTCGATTTCGATTTTGGTTACACTGGAAAGATCACAAAAGCAATTGCAATTGCAGATAGTAATTCAACTCACAGTTTAAGCGGAGGAAAACCAGATTCTAATGGTATAGAATTAGACAATAATGCAACAGGAACTGTTACTACAATTATTACACGTCCTGTTATTTCTCAATTATCAATTATCGGAGTTAGCTCAAATACAGTAGCAGATTTATATGAAAACGCTATTCACGTACGTAGAGCAGGTAACATCAGCCTTACAGATGTTACAGTTACAGGATACAACAGAGGTATCAACTGGGAATCTCCTTCAGTTCCAACTGGTTCTTCATACTTAAGAATATCAATCCACGGATTTGATAACCCATTATTACCAGTAGGAACAACTATTACTGGTGCAGGTACAAGTACTTCTATAGCAGATCCAGCTACAAAATGGGCTCTTAGCCAACCATTCTTTAATGATGGAACGTTAAACTTTACAGGTACTACAGGAGCATTCAAAACTGAATCTAACTGGACTGGAACTTGGACAAAGTTTACAAATTTTTAATTGCATTAGGTTAATTATTAAAATTCTACATGGGCAGTACTAAGCTGCCCATGTTTTTAAAAAACTAAAAAAATGAAAAAAAATCTACTTTTATTATTACTTATCATGGTTACAGGAACATCATTTGCTCAATATACAATTTGGGAAGATGATTTTGATGATGCCGATGCTTCAGACTGGACTTTATTGGACAAAGATGGAAATGGAAGCAATTGGAACGCCAAAAAAAATTTAAAATGGGATAATGCTTTAGGTGGAGTAGATGGCACTATTGATGTTTTAGCAACTTATAATATCGATTTTGCAACTGGAGCACAATTAGAAAACTTAGAAGATAATTTAGCAATATCACCTCTTTTGGATATATCTTTTTACTCAGGAAAAATTAACCTGATACTAAATGCACAAACTAGTATTTATGATGGCAATCAGGATTTATTTGTATATGGATCTACATCTCCTGATCCAGCTTCATTTGCACTCTTAGGAACAGTTACATTAGAAAGAGCAAACCCTGATGATGCTGTATTTAAAGATTATATTGTTGATATTTCACAATTTTCTGGTAAACCAGCAGTATATATTGCTTTAGGGAATAACACAACAACTGGTTTTATAGGATACGAAATCGATAAAATTTCAGTGACAGCAGAATCATTGCTAGGTGTAGATGAATCAGAATTAAAAGCACAAGTTTGTAAATTAAAACAAAATCCAGTTGAAGGAAATTTACAATTAGAATTAGGAGAAGAATTTAAGACTGAAAAAACAACTTTAAAAATTTACAATACAAGCGGAATGTTAGTTGCAGCGTCTGCATATAAAGAAGAAGGTATAGCAGTAGATAATTTATCACAAGGCGTATATTTTCTTTTAGTAACCAACAATAACATTTCTAAAAAATTAAAATTCATTAAAAAATAATATTAGAGAAAGTTTTCGCGCTTTTCAGATAAACAGAGTTTCTACAATAAAAAAACAAATATGAAGAATACAGTAACAAGAGCATTATTTTTTACGATTACAATGGCTTTTTTTGGATCTTGTGCCAATGATGAGCTAACGCCTTATTATAGCAATGAAACCAACCAACCCGGAAAAGTAGTTATAGTAGGATATAGCGCTTTAGCAGATTCCATTCAGATAACTGCAAATGGCAAACTGATTGAAATAGGGAAGGATAAAAAAACTGCCTTTGCAAAAAAAATTGAAAAAGAGTATGAATTTGTTTATTACGGAAACAGTGAGAAGACTTTTGAATTTACAAATAAAGTAACAAAAGAGTTATTACGTACGTATCGTTTTAACTCTAAAACACCTATTGATACACTTTCTTTTTTTGCTAAAGAAAACATTTGGATTGATAAAATTACATCCATAAAACCAGGTGTATTAAGTAAACCAAGTAATAGTGGCTTTAAATTTATTTTCCCATCCAAAAACAAATATTCGAATAGTGGATACGATGGAAAGCTCGACGGAATTATCCGTAAAATTAACGGGCAGGTTCTGGGAGTTGTTGAGAATATTGATAAAGATAAATTTAGTTCGTTTATAGAGTTTCCTTTTAGTTCACCACCTACAATCATAATGGAACTAGTAAAACATGGCACAACAGAATCTTACATTACAGGAAAAAAAGTTACTGTTATGATGACTATGTCGGTAAATAAATCACGATTAATTGTACTCGATGAAAAGAAAGATGCAAGCGGCGCATTTTCAGGAGTAGAGGGAACTTTAAATTTAGTTGATTTTTTTACTTTTAAATAGTTAATAAATAAACCTACACTTATAAATTTCAAGCATAAAATATGAAACGCCCCTTTATTTTTATTACCTACTTATCTTTTTTTCTATGGTGTTTATTTATTTCCTGTACGCCAGATGATCATTCGACGCAAGTCTATAATGAAGGGACCAACGAATATGTAAATGAATGGATGTACCAACAAATGAAAAAATATTATCGCTGGAATGAAACTATGCCATCCCAAGGCGATTTGTCGGCTACTCCAAAAGAGTACTTCGCAAAACTGTTACAGAAAGATGATATTTTTTCTTATGCTTTACATCCTGCATTACCAGATACAGCACCACAAAGTCTAAGGCGGAAATTTGGTTTTGATGTAAGCTTTGTTGAGTCTGATGGAAAATACTATGGTGTTGTATTATACGTATTAGAAGATTCTCCAGCCAAAAACAACGGACTGCAAAGAGGAAATCTTATTACTCAGATAAACGGGACAGATCTTAATCAGGGTAATTATGATCGTATGTATACAAACATGATAGCATCGTCCCAATTAAGCTTACGTATAAACTCTTATACAGCACAATCAGGTTTTTCTAAAACAAAAGATATTACTTTATCATCAGGGCTCACTTTTTCACAACCTATATCATATCAAATAATTACTGATAAAAACATAAAAATAGGATATGTTCAAATTCCACATTTTGATGTTGGGCAATCACAACAAATCCTGCAAATTTTTCAGGAGCTAAAAAGTAAATCAATAACAGAACTCGTTCTGGACCTACGATATAATGGAGGAGGAGATATCGCCTCGGCAACTGCGCTGAGTATTGCCATAGCTCCAAATGTTCGTGCCAATGATCTTTTTATAAAATTTAAAGGAAATAAAAATGGAGGAAATGTAGATCAATCCTTTATGCAGGCATTAGAAAGTAATGAATCTAAAATAAGTTTTGAAGCATTACAAAATGCGCATCCTCTCATTAATAGAGTATATATATTATGCGGAAATCGTACAGCATCTGCTTCAGAATTAATCATAAATAATCTTAGACCATATATGGATGTAATTACCATTGGCGATAAAACCTTTGGTAAAGATGTAGCGGGATTTCCTATAGAAGATAATCGAATTACAGGAACTAAAGGTTGGGTATTATATCCTTCGATTTATAAATTATTTAATGCTAAACATGAAGGTAATTATTCAAAGGGAATAAACCCATTGATATATTCAGATGAACTACAAGAACTCGAAGTCTTTCCTTTAGGCAACCGTTCAGAAGTTCTGTTAAGTGCAGTATTAGGAAAAATATCGGGAAATGTAAGCAAAAGAGAGAGCACAAAATTGCGATTGTTGCCTACATCCAGAATTTATACCGATATAGATCCCTTATTGCGGTTTACGCCTTAAATTCTAGTTTTATAAAAAAATAAAGCAACCATATAAGTGATGTAAGTCTATTTAAGTGAAGTGTACAAAAACGTATATTCTCTTAAATGACTTATATGGTTTAAAAAAGGTTAACCATGTAAGTCTATTTAAGCGAAGTATACAAAACTTACATTTTCTTAAATGACTTATATGGTTTAAAAAGGTTAACCATGTAAGTTATATAAGTCCATTTAAGCGAAGTATGCAAAACTTATGTTTATGGCTTATATAGTTTAAAACAGTTATATAGATTATCAATATTTTAGATTACCATATTATGCAAGGAATAAACTCAAGAGAGCATCGAATTTTGCTAACAGCATTTCATAAATTTGAATATCTGTCTAAGATATCCCAAAATAAAATCGAAGAAACTGAAGACGAAAAGACGCGAAAAGCCATGGAAGAGCTTGATGCGCTGTACGATAAGTTTCAGTTATTATATGTTGAACTCGAGAAATGCACCAAAGCTTATGAGTTCAAAAAGAAATCAGTACGTAGCATTATCAATAAAAGCATGCGAAGATTAGTTCCTGAGGCGCAAAAAAGAGACCAATATAGTTAGAAATATTTCCTAAAATATTCAAAGGCCTGGCACCACTGTCGGGCTTTACTGTTTATATAACCAAAAGAAACAAATGTTTACATCTATGCAACTTTTGCGATTTCCTAGGCTTAATTGTTTTATCAAACTTATCAATAATTCTACATTTCTTAAACTAAGCAATAAAGTTATTATTGAATAATCCCCAGTAAACACTCCATAATTCAAGATTTCTTAACGAATAATTAAGAAAATAGACGCTTTAAGTTTTCATTTTTTTAACAATTAGATAAAATCATTTTTTTTACTATTTATAAAATTGAATGTTTATTTGCATAGTAAAATTTAATATTTGTAAACATTTGAATTATGAAAACAATATATAAGGTATTTATTATCTTTTCGATTACACTACTAGCGCAAAAAATTACTGCACAAAAAGCAACAATTAGCGGAACGGTTACAGATGCACAATCTCCATTACCTGGAGCAACTATTACATTATCTAATAAACAAAATGCTACAACCGATTTTAGCGGAGAGTTTACTATTAATGATGTAAGATCTGGAAGCTTAGAATTGCAAATTTCTTATATAGGTTATGAAGTAAAAATTATTAAAATTGAAATAAAAGATAATCAGCGATTGAATTTAGGAATCATTTCTTTAAAGACAAATTCAAAAGAATTAAATGAAGTTGTAGTAAGCGGAATGAGTCTTCGCAATAGCGAAGCAAGAGCACTAAATATGCAAAAAAAATCCATGAGTATCGTAAATGTAATTGCTGCTGATGGAATAGGAAAGTTACCAGATCGTAATGCTGCCGAAACTGTACAACGTATGTCGGGAGTTTCTATCGAAAAAGATCAGGGCGAAGGACGTTTCGTTTCCGTAAGAGGTTTACCACCTTTTTGGTCATCAACTACAATAAACGGAAACAGAATTCCAACAGCCGAAGAAGAAACTACATCCAGAGCCACAGCTTTTGATTTTTTTCCATCAGACCTTATCGCTTATGTTGAAGCTACAAAAGCAATCACGCCCGATATGGATGGGGATGCCATTGGCGGAAGCGTAAATTTTACCACACAAACTGCTCCAACCAAAAAAACATTTAAAGTAAGTATTTTCAGTGGATACAATCAAAAATCGGATAAAGGAATCTATAGTGGTTCGCTTACTATTGGTGATAAAAGTAAAAATGGAAAATTCGGATACATTGTAAACGCTACTTATTGGGACAGAAACTGGGCTACAGATAATTACGAAGCAAGAAGAAATGGAGATCAGGGTGTTTATCGCTTAGAATTAAGAGATTATACAGGAGTTAGAAAAACGACAGGTTTAAATGGTGCTATGGAATTTAACCCATCATCCAGAGATAAAATATTCTTGAGAGCTACCTACGGCGGTCTTTCTGATAAAGAAACTCATTACAAACACCGTATTAGATTTGATAAATTTAACTCTGCTACAAATGCTTTAACTGTTGAGCAACAAGATATTCACAATGAATTAATTACACAATTTATAGGTATTGATTTAGGAGGAAAACATCAGTTGGCAAATGGAAATTTAGATTGGAGTTTGGCTTCTTATAGAAATAGTTTTAAATATGGTAACATACCAACTGCAGAAAACAATAGTTATTTTTTAATTCAGTTCAATCAAACTGGAGTTGGCGTTAAACCAGAATACTTTAATACTGTACCACTAGCCAGTGGTGGAGCAGGAGGGCCAAGAGCTTATTGGGCAGCAGATGGAGGAATGCTGGATCCTAATAATCCAAAATCAATATTTGATTTCTATTCAGATCCAAATTTTAAAACTGACCCTACAAAAATGAAGTTTTCTACTTTGGAGTTATATAAAATAAGTATTACGGAGAGAGATAATATTATTGCTGCTGCAAACTATGAGCACATTTTTAATGAAGATCTTAAAATGAAATTTGGTATAAAACTAACTGACAAAGATCGTATTGCAACTTTTAGAGATGAATATTACAATTGGACAGGATCACCAACACCTTTTTTATCCGACTATAGTCAGGATTTAATTAATCAGCCTGGCGGAACAGATTATTTAAGAAAAGAAATTGGAACCAATATAGGAAATAGTTTTGGTCCGGTTTTGTCTGCCAACGGAATGAACAATTTATATAATTCTTCACAAGGTAATTTGGTTTTAAATCCTGCAGATTCTCAAATTCCAGAATTAGGAAAAGGATTAGGAAGAAACTTTAATGTAGGCGAAACTACTTCATCTGCATACGCAATGTCAACTTACTCAATATCTGATAAATTAACAGTTTTAGGAGGAGTTCGAGTAACTAATACCATTACACAAGTTACAGGTAAAACGGTTGAAAACAATGTTGTTGTTGATGCTAAAAACACAAAAAGTTATACATCTGTACTTCCAATGCTTCATTTAAAATATACTCCAATTGAGAATTTAAATCTTCGTTTTGCAACTACAAGAACATTTGCCAGACCAAATTTTGGAGATATTTCGCCAGCAGGTTCATTAAATACAATTGATGGTGAATACGCAGGTGGTAACCCAAATTTAAATCCAACCTATTCTTGGAACTTTGATTTATTGGGAGAATATTTCCTGGATGAAGTAGGGGTAATCAACGCTGGAGTGTTTTACAAATCAATCACTGATCCAATTTTTGATGATACGTATCAAGGTACAATAAATGGAATTCCTAATATAGAGATCAGTTCTCCTACAAATGGTGGAAATGCGTGGATTGGTGGAATCGAATTCGGAATCACAAAACGTTTTAGTTTCTTACCTGGATTCTTAAAATATTTTGGAACTCAAATAAATGCAACATTAATGAACTCTGAAATGACCTTGGGAGAAAATACAAATAATCCTAACGGAAGAAAAGTTTCAACTCCATACCAAGCCAAAGAGTTATATAATATACAGTTGTTCTACGAAAAAGGAGGTTTTAATGCCCGAGCAGCATTTAATCATAAAGGTGCATATGCAATTGGGTTTGATGCCAATGCAAAAAACACCGACATGAATGATATTTATTATGGAAAATATAATTCTCTTGACATCTCTGCATCGTATAGAATTGGTGAGCATTTTACAATTTTTAGCGACGTAAATAACATCTTAAATGAACCGTTGATGTATCATTTTGGTGAAACTCCAAACAGACCAAAGCAAGTAGAATATTATGGCGCAAGATTCAATTTAGGTCTTAAATATAATTTATAGACAACATTATGTTAACCAATGGGATTTTAAATTAAAAGATTTTTGAGTACTGACTAACGCTTTTTGAATTTGCATGAATAAATAATTAAGGATATTCATTTTATAGAATTTCACACATCTGCAATCAAAAAACGTTAGTCAAAAATCTTAAATATTTTTTATCATTTCTTACTCTAATAACAATGAACTAATGTCAAAAAAAGCATCCAATTTTCGATTTATATTAAAAACATCAATAGCTGCTTTTGGTACCTACTTTTGTATGTATGCATTCAGGAAACCCTTTACAGTAGCAACATTTGATAATTTATCCTTTTGGGGAATTGATTATAAAATACTACTTATTTTAGCACAGGTTTTAGGGTATACATGTTCTAAATTTTTAGGAATTAAAATCATATCCGAATTAAAATCGTCCAAAAGAACCTTTTATCTTATTGGTTTTATACTAATATCTGAGTTGGCATTACTTGGCTTTGCAGTAACACCAGCTCCATATAATATCTTGTTTTTATTTATAAACGGATTGCCATTAGGAATGATCTGGGGAATTGTTTTCTCTTATATCGAAGGTCGAAAAGTAACTGAATTACTTGGTGTTATATTATGTTCCAGCTTTATAGTTTCTTCTGGCGCAGCAAAATCTGTGGGTTTATTTGTTCTGAAAGTTTTAGGTTGCAATGAATTTTGGATGCCTTTTGTATCAGGCTTAATTTTTATTATTCCATTAATAATATTTTCTCTTTTTTTGGAAAAAATACCAAATCCAACAGACGAAGATTTACTCTTAAGATCAAAGCGGAAACCACTAAAAAGCAAAGAACGTATTGTATTGTTTAACCAGTTTGCATTCCCGCTTACTATCATTATCATTTTTTATGCAATGCTTACTGCAATGCGCGAATTCAGAGATAATTTTGCCAGAGAATTATGGGACACTTTAGGATATAAAGAAAGTATCTCTATTTATATGTACTCAGAAATTCCGATTGCAATATCAGTTCTTGTTATTCTGGGCTTTTTAGGAAGCATGAAAAACAACTATAAAGCATTCAAGAATTATCATTTGGTACTGTTTTTAGGTTCATTACTTATTGGAGTAACTACATTTTTATTCCAAAAAAACATGATAGCGCCTTTGCCATGGATGATAGCATCTGGATTTGGCATGTATGTATGTTACATTCCTTTTAACGGATTGTTTTTTGAAAGAATGATAGCAACCTACAAAATAAAGGGAAATGCAGGATTCTTAATTTACATAGCCGATGCCTTTGGTTATTTGGGAAGTGTCTTGGTTTTATTATTTAAAAACTTCGGAAACAAAGATATTTCACTGCTAAGTTTCTTTACTACTTGCATTTATCTCTTGTCATTTATAGGAATATTAACCACCGTGTTATCTTATAACTACTTTAAACGAAAATTCAAAAAAACATTCAAAATCATCGTTGCTCCTTTATATTCTTAAATAAAAGTAGCACATCTATATAAAAATAAAACAATTACACATGAAAGATAAATATGATTTAATCATCGTAGGATCAGGAGTTTTAGGAACATTTCATGCCTATCATGCCTTAAAAAAAGGAATATCGGTTGCTATACTCGAAAAAAACACAAAACCAGAAGGGGCAACAGTAAGAAACTTTGGTCAGGTTGTTCCATCAGGAATGGACAAAAAATGGCAAAATTTCGGTAAAGAAAGCCTAAAAATATATAGAGAAATCCAAGATAAATTTGATATCAATTTACGCCAAAACGGGACAGTATATTTAGCTTCTAATGAGGAAGAAATGCAACTTATAGAAGAGTTGAATCTAATAAATAGCGCCAATGATTACCAATCAGAATTGCTGTCTAAAAGTCAATGTCTGGCTAAATATCCAGGATTACGTTCTGATTATTGCAAAGGTGGTTTGTTTTTTCCTCAAGAAGTTACGGTCGAGCCTAATACAATGATTCATAAACTTCATGAATATATGATAGCACATTTAGGCTTGGATTTATACACCAATACTACGGTTGTCGCTACTGAAGATCACACTAATGAAGTGGTTGCAACAACTTCATTAGGAATAGAATATAAGGCTTCTAAAATCATTATTTGTAATGGAAGTGACTTTAAAATATTATATCCGGAAATTTATAATAATAGTGATTTGATAGTTTCTAAGCTACAGATGTTGCAAACCAAGCCTCAAAACAATTATAAATTAGATGGCTCGATCTTAACGGGATTAACGATAAGAAGATACGAATCTTTTGAGGAATGCCCATCGTATCAAGCAATCAAAGCCAAAGAAGACCCTAATAGTTTTGAGAAAAAATATGGTGTTCATATCTTATTTAAACAAGCTATCGATGGCTCCGTAATTCTAGGAGATTCACATGAATATGCTAGTGCAAAAGAAATAGATACGCTAGGATTTGATTTGAATATGGACATCGATAATTTTATGATTGAGGAAGCTAAAAAAATTATTGATTTGCCTACTTACGAAATCCAAAGCAGATGGTTTGGAATGTATTCTCAATGCAAAACCAAAGATATCTTTGAACATACTATTGGCAACAACATCCACATTATAACAGGAATAGGAGGGAAAGGAATGACAGGAAGCGCAGGATTTGCAAAGCACAATATCGATAAAATTTTCAATGCTTAAGCTATCCCTTTATTGAACCATTAAGAGATTAAGAAAATTAAGTATTGCTTCTTTATCAGTAATATTAAAAATCTGCTTGATCTGCATAATCTGCGTGAAAAAATATCGCACAGATAAAAAAATGAACCATTAAGGGATTAAGAAAATTAAGTATTGCAAACTTGAATTGTCTATAATGGAACGCGGATGATACGGATTTACAAAAGTAAAGCTGCGGATTAAAACTGATTTAAAAATAATCAAAAGAAAATCCGTTTAATCCGTGTTTTCGCCTTAGCGAATCCGCATAATCTGCGTTCCTTCGACAAAGAGTCAGATAGCATTGAAAATATAAAATGTTTAGAAAAACAAATAATACACACAAAATGAAAATTAATGAAATTGAAATGGTTGTTTTTGATATGGCAGGAACAACAATTAATGAGCAAAATATAGTTTATAAATCTCTACATAAATCCATTAACAAATTTGGTATTGATGTTTCTCTGGAACTGGTCTTAACGATAGGAGCAGGGAAAGAAAAATATCAGGCAATAAAAGATATTTTGGCACATATAAACAATATAGATGAAGAAAAAGCCAAAACAATATTTGAATATTTTAAAGAACTATTAGATCAGGAATATCTTACTGCTCCAGTTTCTCCAATTGATGGTGTAGAAAATACACTTTGTAATCTTAAAAAAGACGGCATAAAAATAGTCTTAAACACAGGATATAATAGTAAAGTTGCCAATGTTTTATTAGAAAAATTAAATTGGAAAAAAGGCGAACAATACGATGCATTAATAACTGCTGATGATGTTGAGCGCGGACGTCCTTATCCTGATATGATAATTAAAGCAATGCAATTGTTTGAAATTACAGCTGCCTCAAAAGTATTAAAAGCTGGAGATTCGGCAATAGACATCAATGAAGGGAAAAATGCTGAATGCGGGATTACCATTGGAGTTTTATCGGGGGCACAAACGAGAGAACAATTAGAAAATGCAAAACCAGATTATATATTACCCTCTTTGGCTTCATTATACAGCATTTTTAATTAAGTAAAACTTGTTGTAGCTAAAAAGAGTTTCACACAGTAATTAATATAGTAACCCCTAAAACAATTAAATAAAATGAAAAAAATTTTAAAGTTTAGTTATGTTACCATTCTTGCAGGTATGTTTTTGACCATTTCCTGTACTAAAGAATCTTTACAAGAAGAACCAGTAAATTTAGCTGCAAATGCAAAATCAGTAAAAACTACAAAATTAACTGGCGGAGTAAAAAAGTTACTTATTATAGGTATTGACGGCTGTAGAGGAGATGCCTTAATGGGAGCAAACACGCCAAATGTACATGGCTTACTCAGTAACTCGGTTTATAGTCTTGATGCCTTAACCGAATCTCCAACCTGGAGCGGGAACGGCTGGTCTACAATGCTAAGTGGGGTTACACATTTAAAACATAAGGTTACAGATAATTCTTTTTTGACTCCTAATTTTACAACATATCCAAGTTTTTTAAAACGTCTTGAAACGTATAATTCTACGTTAAAAACCATGTCTATAGTACACTGGGCTCCAATTAACACCTATATTGTTGATGGAATTGATGTTGAAAAAACGCTTACAACCGATCTAGCTGTAAAAAACGAAGTAGTAAATGCACTTACAAATGATAACCCAGATGCGTTATTCATGCATTTTGATGATGTAGATCATGCAGGACACAGCTACGGATTCTCTTTAAATGTTCCTCAATACAAAGCCTCAATAGAAACTACGGATGCTTATATTGGAGAAATCCTGACTGCCTTAAAGAATAGACCCAATTATGCCAATGAAGATTGGTTGGTTATCATTGCACCTGATCATGGCGGAATAGTAACAGGTTCTAGCGGATCTCATGGCGGTTCATCTTACGAAGAAAGAAATATTTTTACAATTTTCAATAATAAAAACTTTACAGCTAATAAAATTGAAAAAGCAGCAGATGTGACAACATCAATAACTGGATCATTTGCAAATTTTAATTCCAATGCAATTTATGCGAGTACAAATAATGCACTTTATAATTTTGGTACTTCAAGCTTTACAATTGAGTGTAGAGTAAAAACTTCGGGTTATACAAGTGATCCGTCTCTGGTTTCAAATAAAAACTGGGCTAGTGGTAAAAATCGTGGATTTGTAATTTCGGCAAATACTGGTGGAAGCTGGAAAGTAAATATTGGCGATACTCAAAATCGTGTTGATATATCAGGAGGAGTAATTAAAGATGGAAAATGGCATCATTTAACTCTAGTAGTTGATCGTGCAGCAAAATTGGTTAAAACATATCAGGATGGTGTATTTGTAGGACAGGCAACTATTATTAACGGATTTGGAAGTTTAACCTCTGGATTACCTTTTGCAATTGGTCAGGACGGAACATTGGCTTACCCTGCAAATGTAAACGGGAATATTGCCGAAGTACGTGTATGGAATAAGGCTTTATCCGAAGCTGCAATCTTAAACTATACCTGTTCATCTATAACAAGTTCGCATCCCGATTATGCAAATCTTATAGGATACTGGAAAGGAAATACGGGTTCTGGAAACGTTTTTATAGATTCTAGTTCTAATGCTATTTCAATTCCTTTTGCAAATAATCCAACTTGGGTTTCAAGTACAGCTTCTTTAAAATGCGGAAGTACTGCCGAAACAGTTGTTCCAAAAATGGTAGATATAGCTTATTCTTCGCTTGAATGGTTTGGTGTACCAATTAATTCAGCTTGGTCACTAGATGGACGCTCTTGGCTTCCTGCAGCAAACTAATATAAATAGTGTTTTTTGTTTTTTTTTGAAAGGTTATCTCCATTTTGGAGGTAGCCTTTTTTAATTTTTACTTAACCGCAAAAGACGCAATGAAGTAAAACGCAAAGTTCGCAAAGCTAGGATTATTTAACTTTGCGAACTTTGCGAAAAACTTTGCGCCCTTTACGGTTAAATTTTAATTATTGCTTTCAGAATAAAAATAAAGCACTAACATAATACAATTTTCCTGAGTTCTGTTTTCGGGAACATGTGGGTGTCTTCCGTTAAAACATAAAGAATCTCCCTCATTAACAATAACTTCTACATCATCAATAATATAGGTAACACTGCCTTTTATAATATATTTAAATTCCCAGGCATCGGTTATAACTTTTTCTCGTTTGCAGTTTGGTTCAACTTCTAATATTACAGCTTCAAAGCCAATAGAATTAATGCTTTTGCTAAAAATATGATAGTAATTAAACCCTTTAGTTTCTGCTCTGTCTTCCTTTTCTATTTTTTGATAATCGGTTTTCTTTATATGGATGTATTTGGCATTTTTAGTGTTCTCGACACCTTCAAAAAAATAACTTACATCGGTATTCAAAGATTGAATCAACTCTATTAAAACTGGTAATGAAGGAATTGTTCTGCCATTTTCAATTCTGGAAACCAAACCATTACTAACTCCGGCTCTATTGGCAACTTCGTTTATAGTTAAGGCATTTTTTTTTCTTATTTCTTTTAATCTTTTTCCAATACCAATTAAAAAATCTTCCATAGTAAGTAACTTCCGTTTAAAACGTAAATATAATATATTTAGTCCTAAACTTTTTACATAGATTCTTTATCAATGAATACTTATAATTAATCTCTTTTTAGACGAAAAGGAGGGAAGCGATTAGAAAAAATGCTGGTTTTATTCTTTAACTAATACAATTGTAGCTTTATAACCTGTACCAACATTCCATTGGCTTGACTCAATTACAGCTCCTTTATCATCATAAACCTGAAACTCGGCTGTATTTGGCGAAGCGAAACCTTCGTTCAAAGCTTCAAAATCAATTTTATTAATTCCTGGTACTAGTTCGATTTTAAATTCCTGAAAATCTCCATTCAAACTCACTTCAGGAACAACTATTTTATCATTTAAATATACTTTTATTTTATCGCCATCTACAAAAGCTGCATCGCGATAACGTATTGTAGATGTAAATGATTTTGTTTTAAAACTTCCTAAAAACTGGTTTCGTCTATAAAATATACCTTCTACATTAGCGTCTTTTTTATATAAATTGCCATCCTTAAAAAGTTCCTCAGGATTAATTTGTAAAGGATCTGGTTTCTCTACAATTACTGGTGGATCAACTTTTGGTTTAATTTCTTTTGGAGGAATAACTTCTTTAATTTTCGAATCTTTTGGAGGAATCGGTTTAAATTTACCATTAAGTTCGTCCTGTGCATATCCCTTTAGAGAAACACAAATTATAATTATTAAAAACAATATCCTTTTCATGACTTTTCTGTATTAAATTAATCTCATTAACTCTTAATTAAAACAAACATTTAATTATAATATTTATTGTATTTATAGAAAACTAATTATCATAAAACTCAGGGAACGATTCTTTGCATTTTAATTTATTATCTATTTACTTTTTTACAAAAAAGACAACGAGTTCACTATAAAATAGCATTCGATTATTACCATAATTTGTATATTTGACAATCAGTTTTTTAAATAAACTAAACCCTACAATGTCCGAACTTTTATTGTTAGATTCTAAAACTGTTTTCCATCTTTACTTTTGGGCAAACTTTTTTATCTGCATTCTTATTTTTAGCTATTCTATTTCGTATGCTACCAGCGAGAACAGGCAAATAATACAAAAATTAGGATATGGAAAATTTTTACTATCAATAGGTTGGATCCTGATTGCTTTAAGGACTATAGTCCCCGATTTTATCTCTATAAATGTAGCCAATACAATCATTTTAGCTTCTTGTTGTTATGAAACGATAGCAATGCTATCGATGCTTAAATCTGAAGAAAAAAAGTCTTATAAGCTTCAAATAGGGATTACTATTGTTACTGCAATAGTTTTTAACATCGCAGTATTATTAGGGAGCACAATCAATACTCGCATTATAATTATGTCTTTGGCGGTATTTGCCATTTATTTACCTCCTACAATTAGTTATTTTACAGAAAAGCGATATACCTTTTTTAGGACTTTCTACGTGCTATGCTATGCAACATTTGAAGTTCTGGTTGTTATGCGAGCAATCAACAATTATCATAATCCACAACAGGATTTTTTCTCCCATAATATTTTTGACTCTTTGTATAATATTAGTTTGTTTTTGCTTACTCTCATTGGTACAGTTGGATTTTTATTATTAGTGAAGGAAAAACAAGATCTTAGAATCCGTAAACTTCTAAAAGATAGGAACCAGTTTTTTTCTATCATAGCACATGACTTAAGAGGGCCATTAGGATCGTCGTTCAGGCTTTCGAAAATATTGACTAAAAACATTGAAGAATATAGTCATGACGAAATTAAGGAAATCATAGAAATGTTACATCAATCGAATAAAAACAGTTACAAACTACTAGAAAATCTCTTAGATTGGTCGCAAGTACAAACAGGAATGATAGAATATAGTCCTGAAAAAATTGCATTAAACACATTAATTAAAGAAAACGTAGAACTAAATAAAAATTTAGCATTAAATAAAAATATCACTCTTTCATTTGAATCTACTGAACTAATTGAAGTCGATGCAGACAAAAACATGATAGATACCATCGTGCGTAACTTACTAAGTAACGCTATTAAATTTACAAAAAAAAGCGGAGAAATTATTGTCAAAATTCAAAAAACTCCTAAAAAGGCCGAAATTTCTATCACAGACAATGGCATTGGAATCCCTGATAACATAAAAGGAAAATTATTTAAGATCAACGAAATTGTCACCCAGAAAGGAACAGAAAATGAAACTGGAAGCGGACTCGGACTTTTACTTTGTAGTGAATTTATAAAAATGCATCAAGGTGAAATCTGGACTGAAAGCGAAGCGGGGAAAGGAAGTACCTTTAAGTTTACTTTGCCATTACTCGAAACCAATAAATAATTAAACGGAAATTTATCTGTTTTTTTAATAAGCAGAAATAAAATTCACTGCTAATTAAATAGAATTAGAAATATATACTATAATTGTTTAATACCCAATTTTATAGATTATTGCTAGGGAAAATAATTCAATCTTCATACCCTTCAAAAATCATACAAATGGATTATTGAAATTGCTTTAACATTTTTTAGCAAAAAATAACTTAGAAAAAATATAATTTTCATAAATAAAATGAGAATTAACAATGCTGGGAACAGAACTATATTATAAATTATATAAATTAGCAATTCCCTTATATAATTTATTAAAAAATGATTTCTAGATTACCTCTCATTAGCTTAATTAGCATAACAATTCTATTCCTAAGTACAACTGTAAACGCACAAACACAAAACACATTTACCGGATGGAGTGCCGTATTTTTTACTTATAAACTTAATGATAAATTCAGTCTTCATTTTGATGGACAAGCAAGATCTACAGATGAACTAAAAAATCTTCAATCTTATATTATACGCCCAGGTTTAAATTATCATATAAAAGATAATATGATTGCTACAGTAGGGTATGCTTATATAGGAAATAACAGAAGCGTTATGGATATTGATGGTTGGATACCTGAGCACAGAATATGGGAACAATTTATTTTCAATCAAAAATTCACACTAGCTAATCGTCCAGTTACTTTGCAACATCGTTTTAGACTAGAACAGCGTTTTATGGGACAAGCAATAATTGAGCAAAACGAGCTTGTAACCGACAGTTATGAATTTGCACAACGTTTACGTTATTTTGCACGTTCTATCTTTCCGCTCTCTAAAACAGACAATTTTACCAAAGGAGCTTTCTTAGCATTACAAAATGAAGTTTTCTTGAATGTACAAAATGCTCCAAACGATAGTTTTTTTGACCAAAACAGAGCCTATCTGGCATTAGGTTGGAGATTAAGCCCAAAATTTGATCTTGAAGCAGGTTACATGAATCAGTATGTTCTTGGCAAAAGCAATAATACTGTAAATAATATAGTGCAAGTAGCAGCCTATGTAAGGTTGTAAAAACACATCATTCTATAAATAAAAAAGGGTTACTCAATTTTTAGAGTAACCCTTTTTTTATGATTTAATGTTTTCCATTACCGTGTCCTTTCCCATTCCCATTATTACCATTACCATTATTCTTATGTTCTTTGTTATTCCCCTTACCTGGTTTTTGACCAATGGTTTTTTGTGGTTTACCTTTATAACCTTTACCATATTTTTCTTTATGAGTTCTATAATTATCATATGGTGAATTTCCTCTGTAATCCGTAAGAACAACTTTATATTCGTTATAAAGATCATAATTTCTATAGTTTCTAGGAAGATATTTTGCTCTTATCCATTTTCCGTTACTAATATAAATGTAATTAGATGCATTTATATCGTAGTACATTTCCAAATCTGGCAAATAATAATAGCGTACATCTGTATATCCTACAGGTCCCCATGCTGGTGGAGTACCAATATTAACATTAACTGATACTTGAGCAGATGAAAAACTAATCGTAAGAAATGCTATTCCTATAAATAAATGTTTCAATATTTTCATGATTTCAAATTTTATTAGATTAATAATAGATATGTAAAAACAAAAATCGAACCTAAAATTGTTTTTTGAGAATATTTATTAAAATAAAATAATGAATATCTCTTGTCAATGTGATTAAATTTATAAAATATTCTGTTGCAAAATTATATTATAAAGGCATTTTTTGCTCCAGTCTAGCTCTTCGCT
>NZ_NCWQ01000018.1:0-47228 GCF_002156885.1 Flavobacterium sp. AJR
GCAATTATCTTAAAATTATACTAATTTTTTTGAGAATATGATAGTTTTAGATACATTGCCTAAAGACTTGATAGAGTAAGAATTTGTCAAAAGATGACAATTTGACATTTTATAAGGTTTGGCAGTACTTTTGCAATCCATAGAAAAGAATAAAAAATGAAGTTTAAGAATATTTTTAAAAATAAAAGTAATATGACTACGGAAAATACAGAAATCGATCAAGAAATAGATGACGTAACGTTAGAGAATAATGCCAATGGCGAACAGATTATTATTGAGGAATTAAGTGTAGAAGAACAACTAGCTCAAGACTTAGCAAAAGAAAAAGATAAATTTTTACGTTTGTTTGCTGAGTTTGAAAATTACAAAAAAAGAACTTCAAAAGAAAGAATAGATTTGTTTAAAACGGCTAATCAAGAGGTATTATTGGCAATGCTTCCAGTATTAGATGATTTTGACAGAGCAATGGTTGAGATCAACAAATCTGAAAATGAAACATTGACTAAAGGAGTTGAGTTAATTCACGAAAAACTTAAAGGCACATTGGTTGCTAAAGGTTTAGAGCAAATTGAAGTGAGAGCAGGAGATGCATTTAATGCTGATTATGCTGAAGCTATTACTCAAATTCCAGCACCTTCTGATAAATTGAAAGGTAAAATCGTTGATGTTATAGAAAAAGGATACAAATTAGGAGACAAAATTATTCGTTTCCCTAAAGTTGTTGTAGGAAACTAAAATGTCAAATTATAACTCCCAAATCCCAAATAAATAGTTTTGAGTCTTCAGAATTGAGTTATTTATTGGGTTTTGTTTTTTTGGAATTTAAACAATTATGAAAAAAGATTTTTACGAAATATTAGGCATTTCAAAAAATGCGGATGCTGCCGAGATCAAAAAAGCGTACCGTAAATGTGCGTTGAAATATCATCCGGATAAAAATCCAGACGACAAACAGGCAGAAGAGAACTTCAAATTGGCTGCAGAAGCGTATGAAGTTTTAAGCGACCCTAATAAAAAAGCCAAATACGATCAATACGGTCACCAAGCCTTTGATGGTTCAGGTGGTTTTGGAGGTGGTGGTCATGGTGGCATGAATATGGATGACATATTCAGTCAGTTTGGCGACATCTTCGGAGGCGGATTTGGTGGTTTCGGAGGCGGTGGAGGCGGAGGCCCTCGTCGTACTAAAGGAAGTAATCTTAGAATTAAAGTTAAATTAACTTTAGAAGAGGTTGCAAATGGTGTTGAGAAAAAAGTAAAAGTAAAACGTAAGGTTCAAGCCAAAGGGGTTACTTATAAAACATGTTCTACATGTAACGGTCAAGGGCAGGTAATGCGTGTGACTAATACTATTTTAGGTAGAATGCAATCAGCTTCGACTTGTCCAACTTGTGGAGGTTCTGGTCAGATTTTAGATAAAAAACCTAGCAATGCAGATTCACAAGGTATGGTTCAGGAAGATGAAACTGTATCAATCAAAATTCCTGCAGGAGTTGTTGATGGAATGCAGCTTAAAGTTTCTGGCAAAGGAAACGATGCTCCAGGAAACAGTGTTCCAGGTGATTTAATTGTTGCAATTGAAGAACTAGAGCACGAATTCTTGAAACGTGAAGGCGAAAATTTACATTACGATTTATACATAAGCTTTCCAGAAGCTGTTTTAGGTATCTCTAAAGATATTGAAGCAATTAACGGAAAAGTGAGAATTAAATTAGAAGAAGGAATTCAATCTGGAAAAATCTTAAGATTAAAAGGAAAAGGAATTCCAAGTATCAATGGATACGGAAATGGAGATTTATTGGTTCATGTGAATGTTTGGACACCAAAAACATTGAGCAAAGATCAAAAACAATTTTTTGAAAATGCTTTAACAGATGACCATTTTATTCCAAGTCCTGAGAAAACGGATAAATCATTTTTTGAAAAAGTAAAAGATATGTTTTCATAAACACATCTTATCTTTTATAAAACGTTATAATTAATTTACAAACCCATCTTAACTTTATTTAGGATGGGTTTTTTTTGTAACAATACGAAGTTTTCGCTACTAATTATTTACTTTTACACACGCGAAACCAAAAAGGTCGAGTAGTCAAGTAGACGTAGTAAACCCAAAAAAAAAGCATGAGCAACTTACTCGAAGTACATAATGTCGTAAAACAATACGGTGATTATGTTGCGCTTAACGAAGTTTCATTAAATGTTCCAAAAGGCAGTATTTACGGATTATTAGGTCCTAATGGAGCTGGGAAAACATCATTAATAAGAATTATAAATCAGATTACTTATCCAGATAGTGGGGAAGTGATTCTTGATGGTGAGAAATTACAGCCTAAACACGTTCAACATATCGGATATCTTCCTGAAGAAAGAGGATTGTATAGTTCTATGAAAGTAGGAGAGCAATGTTTGTATCTGGCTCAGATGAAAGGATTGTCTAAAGCCGAAGCTAAGAAACAATTAGAATATTGGTTTGACAGATTAGAAATTCAGGGTTGGTGGAACAAGAAAGTTCAGGAATTATCAAAAGGAATGGCACAGAAAATTCAGTTTGTGGTTTGTGTATTGCATAAACCAAAATTGTTAATTTTTGATGAGCCATTTTCTGGTTTTGACCCAGTTAATGCCAATGTCATAAAAGATGAAATTTTGGCATTAAAAGAACAAGGTTCGACTATTATTTTTTCGACACACCGAATGGAAAGTGTTGAAGAACTTTGTGATCATATTGCTTTGATTCATAAATCGAATAAACTGATAGAAGGCAAACTGATTGATGTAAAAAGACAATTTAAAACAAATAGTTTTGAAGTTGGAATATTAACAAACAATATCGAAGGATTGATGTATGATATTTCGCAAAAGTTTACCGTTTTACCAGCACATTTTAAATCATTGGGTGACGAACTAAAACTGGAAATTCAGATAGGAAACGCAACTCCAAATGAACTATTGAATGTATTAACACAACGCGGACAAGTGACTCATTTTGTTGAGAAAATTCCAAGTGTAAATGATATTTTTATTCAAACAGTAACGAAATAGATCGTTAGACTACTTAGACTGATCTCAAAATCTAACAAGTTTAAGAAAGTCTAAGAAGTCTAAGCAGTCTAAAAATCTAACAATCTAAAATAAAAAATGAGTATTATATCATTAATTATAAAAAGAGAATTTATTTCTAAAGTCCGTAATAAGTCTTTTATCGTAATGACTTTTTTAAGTCCGTTATTGTTTGTTGCAATAGCTGCTTTTATCGGATATTTAAGTTCTATGAAAGCCGATACGAAACGTATTGCAATTTATGACGAAACGGGTTTGTTTGCTTCGGAATTTACCAAGCAAAATGCAAAAAATGTCGAGTTTAGATATCTTGATTTATCCAAAATGCCTTTGCAATCGCTAAAAGATAGTATTGCTAAAGAAAGTTTAGACGGATTGCTTTTGATTCCTAAAACTGATAAAATAAAGGATTTAGAAAGTAAAATAGAATTTATATCAAATAATAGTCCGAGTATTTCTTTTATCGAAAACACACAAAATACAATTGCCGACGAGATTACGAGAATTAATTTTCAAGAAGCAAATTTAGATACATTAGCAATAAAAAATGCACAGGCAAATGTAAATATCCATCTCGCAAAAGCATCGGGAGAAGAGAGTTTAAAAGGACTTAACGAAATAAAAATCGCAATTGGAGGTTCTTTTGGTTACTTAATAATGATGTTTATTGTTATTTATGGTAATATGGTTATGCGAAGTGTAATCGAAGAAAAAACCAATAGAATCATCGAAATTATTATCTCATCGGTAAAACCTTTTCAGTTGATGATGGGTAAGATAATCGGAACTTCATTGGCAGGATTGTTACAGTTTTTAATTTGGGCTGTAATAGGATTTGCTCTAATGTTTGCAGCATCGGCATTTTTTGGTGTAAATGTTGGGCCAACGGCTAAGATTCCGCCAGAGTTAATGGCTACTGCACAAAAAGAACTTGTAGGTACAGCTCAAATGTATATTAATGAATTATGGAGTTTGCCAATTGCAAGCATTCTAATTGGGTTTGTGGTTTATTTTATAGGTGGGTATTTTTTATATAGCTCGTTTTATGCAGCTATTGGAGCGGCGGTTGATAACCAAACCGACTCACAACAATTTCTTTTGCCTATCATTATGCCATTGATTTTGAGTGTTTACATAGGTTTCTTTACTGTTGTAAATGACCCACACGGAACAGTTGCAGTAGTGTTTTCTATGATTCCACTTACTTCACCAATTGTAATGTTAATGCGACTTCCGTTTGGAGTGCCTTGGTGGCAAATACTTATTTCCGTAACTTTATTGTTAGCTTCATTTTTTGCAGTAGTTTGGTTTGCTGCCAAAATATACCGAGTAGGAATATTAATGTATGGTAAGAAACCAACATGGAAGGAATTATATAAATGGCTGAAGTATTAGTTATAAAGGTTCAGAGTTGCAAAGACGCAAAGGTTTTTGAACGTTTGAAGTTAAACTATCTATAGGAATTACACAAAAGGCATAAAAAAAAATATAATAACAAAGGTTCAAAGGTAAGAAGCGACAAAGATTTTAAACTTTGTACCTTTGAACCTTTGCAACTTAGAACCTCAAAAAAAGATACAGAGCAACAAAGGGACAAAGGTTTTTAGACTTTGTGCCTTTGTTCTTTTTTAACCTTTGCGGTTAATATTAAAATAATAATAAAGCTGTAAGGTTATAAAGCGACAAAGATTTTAAACTTTGTACCTTTGGGCCTTTGCAACTTAGAACCTCAAAAGAAATGAGTAAAATATTAATTATAGAAGACGAAGCAGCTATTCGTAGAGTACTTACCAAGATTTTATCAGAAGAGAATGATAGCTATCAGGTTGAGGAGGCAGAAGATGGTGTTTCGGGTCTTGAAAAGATAAAAAACAACGATTACGATTTGGTTTTGTGCGATATCAAAATGCCAAAGATGGATGGTGTTGAGGTATTAGAAGAAGTAAAAAAAATCAAACCTGAGATTCCGATGGTTATGATATCAGGTCATGGCGATATGGAAACGGCAATTCATACGATGCGTCTTGGAGCTTTTGATTACATATCAAAACCACCAGATTTAAACCGTTTATTAAATACAGTTCGTAATGCTTTAGACAGAAAAAAACTTGTTGTAGAAAATAAGATTTTAAAGAAAAAAGTAAGTAAGAATTACGAAATGATTGGTGATAGTGAGGCTATAAGTCATATTAAAATTATGATTGAAAAGGTAGCCGAAACGGAAGCCAGAGTTTTGATTACTGGACCTAACGGAACAGGAAAAGAACTGGTAGCACACCAATTGCATGAAAAAAGTGCACGTTCTAATTTCCCTTTAATTGAAGTAAACTGTGCTGCAATTCCGAGCGAGTTAATCGAAAGTGAATTGTTTGGTCACGTAAAAGGAGCTTTTACATCGGCGGTTAAAGATAGAGCAGGAAAATTTGAAGCTGCAGATAAAGGAACAATCTTCCTGGATGAAATTGGAGATATGAGTCTTTCGGCTCAAGCCAAAGTGTTACGTGCTTTACAAGAAAGTATGATTACAAGAGTAGGTGCAGAGAAAGATATAAAAGTAGATGTTCGAGTAGTTGCTGCGACCAATAAAGATTTAAAAACAGAAATTGCCGAAGGTCGTTTCCGTGAAGATTTATACCACCGTCTGGCAGTGATCTTGATTAAAGTTCCGCCATTAAATGACAGGAGAGAAGATATTCCGGCTTTGATTTCTCATTTTGCTGAAAAAATAGCTTCAGAACAAGGAAATACGGTGAAGATATTTTCGCCTCAAGCGATAAAACTTTTGCAAGAATATGATTGGACAGGAAACATCAGGGAGTTACGAAATGTTGTAGAACGCCTTATTATATTAGGAGGAAGCGAAATTTCGGAAACAGATGTAAAGATGTTCGCAAGTAAATAGATGCTTCGCGCAATAGGCTTTAAGCTAAATGCTTTAAGCTATTAATATTATTATAAATAATTTTTGCTTGAAGCATTTAGCTTAAAGCTTAAAGCATTAAAAAGATGAAACTAAAAAAAATAAACGAAAAGTTACAGGAGGCGTTAATCGCAAACGGTTTAACCGAAGCTAATACATTACAACAAGAAACTTTTTCTACGCTAAAAAGTGGTGCAGATTGTATTATTGTTGCTCCAAAAGGAAGTGGAAAATCTACAACAATTGTTCTAAATGTTATTCAGCAATTGACAGGTAAAAATGAAGAATCTCCTCGTGCTTTGATTATCGTAGAAGATAAAGCAAAGGTGTTGGAAATGGAAGAACTTTTTGAGAAATACGGTAAGTATAGTGATCTTGAGGTTTATGGTGTGCATGACAAAGGCGATATGGATTATGATAAAAACTATATCTCAACAGGAGTTGATGTTTTAATTGGAACACCAAATAAACTAAGCGATATGTTTACTACTGCGGGATATAATGTAAACCGTTTGAAGATGTTTATCCTGGATGATGCAAACCCAATTTTGAAATTACGTCATGAAACTAAAATCATGCGTATTTCTAATAGTATTACTAAAACACAGCGTATTATTTTTGCAGAACAACTGACAGAAAGTATTGATATTTTGGCAGATAAAATGTTACTTGAGCCTTATTTATTCGAAATCGATGAGGACGATGAGGATGAGGACGAAGAAGAGGATATTGAAGAATAGACTAGATTAAAAATAAGAGGATGTATAATAAATGGAAATTTTTAAAACACTTAGATTTTTGATTGTAATAGTTTTAGGATTGCTGTTTATTGTTTATTTGTCTGTTGTTTCATATATTTATTTTAATCAGGCAGGTATGGTTTTTCAAAATTCCAAACTCCCTGAGAATTTTAAATTTGAATACCAACAAAATTTTGAAGAACTCAATATTCGTTCTTTTGACGGTGTAAATTTGAATGGTTTGTTATTTAAAACTGAAAGTCCAAAAGGATTGATTTTTTATCTTCACGGAAACGCAGGTACTCTGGATACGTGGGGAAGTATAGCAAATGTTTATACGAGTTTGGGATATGATATCTTTATCTTAGACTATAGAAGTTTTGGAAAAAGCGGAGGAAAGATTGATGATGAAGATCAATTAAACAAAGATATTTCGGTAGTTTATAAAAAACTATGTGAGAGATATAGTGAAAACAAAATCATCATTGCTGGCTATTCAATAGGAAGTGGTCTTGCGACGATTTTGGCATCAAATAATAAGCCTAAAGCATTGATTCTTCAGGCTCCCTATTATAGTTTTACAGAATTGGCAGGTAGTAAAGTTCCATTTTTTCCTGATTTTATGAAAAAATTTAATTTTGAAACACATGATTATTTAGCCAAAATAAAGACGCCAATTTATATTTTTCATGGAGATCAAGATCAGTTGATTCCTTTTTCTAATTCGGTTAGATTAAGTAAAATATTAAAATCGAATGGGTATCTTTATGTTTTAAAAGGACAGAATCATACTGGAATAAATGAAAATGAAGATTTTCAAAATCAATTAAAAACAATATTATTAAAATAGAAGGATATGGGATTAATGAAAGTGTTTTCGGGAAGTGAGATTTTAGCGCAAGCGTTACAACAAAAATTAGAAGAGGCGCAAGTAGATACAGTAATTAAAAACAATATCCAATCGGCTCGTTTAGGTGGTTTTGGAAATACAGATTTGGCTGTTGAGGTATTTATTCAAGAGACTGATTTTGCAAAAGCAAATCCTATTATTGAAGATTTCAGAATGAGTCTTTAATTTAAGTAATTAGTCTCAGTTTACAGTCTCAGTAATCACAGTGAACTTAAAGTCACAGTTTTTAGTTTCAGTAAGTACTGAAAACTGTAACTGAAAACTGAAGACTGAATCTATTACTGAAAACTAAAAAAAAATGCAATATAAAATGCTGGTTTTAGACATGGATGATACCTTGTTGACCGATGACCATAAAATATCGGATATTAATAAAGAAATGCTCCTTAAAGCTCAGGCAAAGGGAGTTTATGTAGTTTTAGCTTCAGGAAGACCAACTTCAGCAATGACTGCTTTTGCAAAAGAACTAGAATTAGATTTAAATAATTCGTACATGATTTCGTTTAATGGAGCTGTTATTAGCAATGTAAAAGATGATGAAGTTCTTTTTGAACAAACTTTGTCAAAAGAACAAATTCACGAATTATATGATTACAGTTTAAAGAACAAAACACATATTATTACCTATTTAAATAATGAGATTATCAGTGAAACTGACTCAGAATTTATAGAAATAGAAAAGACTATTACTGGTTTAAAACACCATAAAGTAGCAAGCTTTAAAGAAGCTGTTACTACCGCTGCTGTGAAATGTATTTTGCTTGAAGAGCCAAGTTATTTAAAAGGACTTGAGGCTGATTTAAAAGCTGAAATGCCTCATTTGAGTGTAGCAATGTCTAAGCCTTTTTTCTTAGAAGTAGCTCAAAACGGAATAGATAAAGCTGCAAGTTTAAAACTTTTGGCAGCGAAGTTAAATATTAATCAGAGTGAGATTATTGCTGTAGGAAATGCAGGTAATGATTTATCGATGATAGAATATGCAGGTTTAGGAGTTTGGGTAGATAATGTTACGCCCGAATTGCGAGATAGAGCAGATGTTATTGTAGCATCAAATAATAATAATGGTGTTGCAGAAGTAGTGCAACGCTATATTTTAAACTAGATTCAGATGAAAAAATCAATTGAGACAGAACGATTATTGTTAAGAGAATTCCTTTCTACAGATGATAGAGGAATGTTTGAACTGGATTCTAACCCAAATGTACATAGATATGTAGGGAAAAAGCCAGTGACTCATATTGATGAAAGTCGTGCTTATATTGATTTTGTACACCAACAATACAAAGATTTTGGAACAGGTCGTTGGGCTGTAGTTCTTAAAGAAACTAATACTTTTATAGGTTGGTCAGGAATAAAATTTATTACTGATACTATCAATGGTCATAAAGATTTCTACGAAATAGGATATCGCTTTATTGAAGAACATTGGGGAAAAGGTTATGCTACTGAATCTGGAAAAGCTTTTATAGATTATGCTTTTAATGACATGAAAGTCGAAGCGATTTATGCTTACGCAGATGCAGATAATAGTGGTTCAAGAAGTATCTTAGAAAAATTAGGATTAAAGTATGTGAACTCTTTTGTACTTGATGATGAAGAGGAAGTTTGGTATGAACTAAAGAACCCAAATCTTTAGACATTTTTTTTTAAAATTATGTTCCCATATCTTTACAAACTTTTGCCGATTGTTTTAGTATGTAAAGATTTGGGTGACACAGTTCCGTTACAAGATAACGGTATCTTAAGTAATTTTAGACTTATTTTTTAGCTACAGAAATAAAATATTTATTTCCATCTCCCATTGTAAGTTTCACACGTTCGTCGCAAACATCAATAGAGTAATTAGCATTCTCATAACAAGTACAAGTTGTATTTTTATCTTTAGACATTTCTGTTTTACAGTTGTTGCTTTTGTAGGTAGACAATTGTGGTGTGTATAAAGACACTAAATCTGTCGAAGCAGTTACTAATGAGATGATACTTGCTGTATTACCATTTGCAATTCTGTAAACGATTCTGTCTGTATAAGAAATGTCGTTTACGGTTACTTTTCTGATGTAGGTAAAAGCAGTAGAACCTTCTTCAACAGATTTTACTTCAAATTTAAATCCGATACTACGGATTTCGATATCAAATTTTGATTGAGAATTATAACTCGCCCAAGAAGTAAGTGTAGCAATAGAAGGAAATGGATTTGTAGTCGTACTCGCAGTTTGTGCTTGTGCTCCAAAAATAGTTAATAGCATTAATAAGATTGTGGGGAAAAATGCTTTCATTTTATTTTTTAAATTAATTTAAATACCTACTCTGTATGGTTTTCGGCTTGCCCATTTATGTTTTTTTGTTGAATAAAGAATTGCAACAACTTTATGAAAAATAGTTAACGCCAATTATTGTTAAATAGTATTGTTTTTACCACATTTTTCGTGGTGTGAATTTAAGGCGAATATTTACGCGAACAAAGCGTATAATAGGAAAACTTTAGTTTTTTAAATCATTTTTTTAAAATGCCCGCATCTTGTTAATAACCATTTAATTGGGGGGATTTTATTTGCAGATAATAGCATCAAAAAAAATATTTGAGATGTATAAAAATAGGATTTGTCTGTAGTTTAAATGCTTTTTATGTTCTTTTTGAGACTTCTTTTTATAGTTTTTTTTGTAAATGAAGATTTCATTGAGTCAAAATGACACTTTTCCTTCGGTTTTTATGAAATTTAGGTTTCGTTTTTGGTTAAAAGCGAAATGAATGTTGGTTTTTAAGTATTTTTTGAAGGAAGTAAATGTTAGTGCAAGGCAAAATATTGATATATAGCTAATTATTGATTTCGTTTTGAAGAATATTGTACGTAAATTTGCAAACTCTTTTATAAAGAGATAAATTATAATAAATACTACTTAAAACGTAGTTTATTGCCATGGAAAATAGAAAAAAAGTTGCTTTTTATACGCTTGGATGTAAACTGAATTTTTCAGAAACATCTACAATTGCTAGAAATTTTCAAGATGAAGGTTTCGATCGTGTCGATTTTGAAGATGTTGCTGATATATATGTAATCAACACCTGTTCGGTTACTGATAATGCCGATAAGCAGTTTAAGCAGGTTGTAAAAAAGGCGATGAAACTTAATGATAAAGCGTTTGTTGCTGCTGTAGGTTGTTATGCGCAGCTTAAACCAGAAGAATTAGCATCGGTAGATGGTGTTGATTTGGTTCTGGGAGCAACCGAGAAGTTTAAAATCACAGATTATATCAATGATTTGAGCAAAAACGATATGGGCGAAGTTCATTCTTGCGAAATATCTGAAGCTGATTTTTATGTAGGAAGTTACTCGATTGGTGATAGAACCCGTGCTTTCTTAAAAGTACAAGATGGTTGCGATTACAAATGTACTTATTGCACAATCCCACTTGCAAGAGGAATTTCTCGTAGTGATGCTTTGGAAAACGTATTGCAAAATGCCAAAGAAATATCATCTCAAAACATCAAAGAAATTGTTCTGACTGGAGTTAATATTGGTGATTACGGAAAAGGAGAATTCGGAAATAAAAAACACGAACATACTTTTCTGGATTTAGTTCAGGCTTTGGATAAAGTAGAAGGAATTGAGCGTTTGAGAATCTCTTCGATTGAACCAAACTTACTTAAGAATGAAACAATTGAATTTGTATCTAAAAGTAGAACTTTTGTTCCTCATTTTCATATTCCGTTGCAATCAGGAAGTAATGATATTTTAAAATTAATGAAGCGTCGTTACCTTCGTGAAGTATATACGGAACGAGTGAATAAAATTCGTGAAGTTATGCCGCATGCTTGTATAGGTGTTGATGTAATTGTTGGATTTCCTGGAGAGACTGATGAACATTTCCTTGAGACGTATCATTTCCTGAATGAAATGGATATATCTTATTTACACGTTTTTACTTATTCTGAACGTGATAATACTGAGGCTGTAAATATGGCTGGAGTTGTTCCTGCAAATGTGCGCTCAAAACGTAGCAAAATGTTACGTGGATTATCTGTCAAAAAACGTCGTGCTTTTTACGAAAGTCAATTAGGGGCTAATAAAACGGTGCTTTTTGAAAGTGAAAATAAAGAAGGGTACATTCATGGATTTACCGAGAATTACGTAAAAGTAAAAACGCCTTGGAATCCTGAATTAGTAAATACGCTACATGAAATAAATCTGACTACGATTGATGAAGATGGTAGTGTACGATTAGAGTTTGTAAATAAATTAGCAGAAGCTTAAAAGAGAGAAAAGACTGAGGAGAAGCAAGAGGTAAGACTTACGAGATTCTAGAAGTATGAATTGTAACTTATTTGTCTAATTGAGGGGAGTCGAAATTTATATAAACGAAAATAGAAATTCTATAAAATAACAAAACCCCTTTTGCAAGGGGTTTTGTTGTATATAATAGTTAGGTCTGATTAAGGATTTGTAGACCAAATACTGCTGTTTTTTATAAAAACTCTACGGTTTAATTTAAGTTGAGCAATGATTAGTTCTGCGATATCTTCAGATTGCATTACTTTTTCAGGATTACCATCTGTTAGCTTTAAGTCTTTTGCCATATCGGTAGCTACAGTACTTGGGGTTAAAGCAGTAACTCGGATATTATGTTTTCTCATTTCTTGCATTAAAGAATCTGTTAGTCCAAGAACTGCAAATTTAGAAGCGCTATAAGCACTTGTTAATGCATTTCCGTTTAATCCTGCAGTCGACGAGATATTGATAATGTCTCCTGTTTGGTTTTCAATCATATTTGGTAAAACCGCACGAGTAACATAATAGGTACCCATTAAGTTTACCTGAATGATTCTTTCCCAAGCTGCTGGCTCTAATTCTAAGAAATTACCAAAAGCAGCAATTCCTGCATTATTAATTAAAATATCAATGTTTTTAAACTCGGCTATTGCTTTTTCTACCGCTTTATTTACAGAGTTAATGTCGGATACATCTGCTGTTATTGCTAATGATTTTACTCCAAGAGCATTTATTTCGGTAGCAACCTGATCAATATCAGCTTGAGTTCTAGCCAATAAAATCACATTTACTCCTTCTTTTGCTAATGCAATAGCAACAGCTTTTCCTATTCCTTTTCCTGCACCTGTAATTAGGGCATTTTTATTTTTTAGATTACTCATATTAGTTATTTTAATGTACGATAAAGTACAATTTGTTTGAATCGTTTGTCATACAAAAATACTTATTTTCAACTTTGGAAGTGGCTTTTAATAGGGATTCTTAATATAAAATTAACTGCATTTTTGTTTTTTAAAATACTATTACGTTTTCGTTTTTTCTTTTATTGGTATCTTTAAATAAAGAAACATATGGGGGAAATTATGTAATGCTTTTCTCTATTTAATAAGCCAAATTTGTAGTAAACACATTTATTATGAAAAAGATACTTCTTATTTTAACTATAGCAATTCTGTCCTTCTCATGTAAAAAAAAGGAGAGTCCAGAGATTAAAGAAATAGAAATACGAAAAAAACCAACTGCAATTTCTTATCATATCGAGAACAGAAAAGATTGGCTGAAGGATAATACAGCAAGTGATGCACAATTAGGTAATCTTGCAGCTATTAATCGTACTGACAAAGCAAATTTTGCTAAAATGGATTCTATTATTGTCCCATCAGATTTAAATGAAAAAATCGAGAATTATCTTCCGTTTCCGTTGACTGTTCCTTATTTGAGAGATATTGATAAGATAATATTCTTTTCGTATCCATCGCAAACATTTGCTGCTTATGAGAAAGGACAATTAGTTTATACTGGACAAACTAATATGGGAAGAAAAAAAGATCCAACTCCAACGGGACTTTTTTATACCAATTGGAAAGCCGAAAAAACGACTAGTACTTTTAACGATGAGTGGGAGTTGCGCTGGAATTTTAATATAGAAAACATGAAAGGTGTTGGTTTTCATCAATATGCTTTACCAGGATATCCGGCATCACATTCTTGCTTGAGACTTCAGGAAAAAGATGCTCGTTATCTTTATGATTGGGCTGATCAATGGGTATTGGCTGATGAAGAGAATGTAAAGGTTAAGGGAACTCCTGTAATTGTTTTTGGGTCTTATGATTTTGACGGAAAGAAACCTTGGTTACAATTAGTTAAAGATCCGCTGGCTTTGGAGATTTCGAAAGAAGAGATAGAAAAACAAACAGCGCCTTTTCTGGAAAAGATTTTGACTGAACAGAAGAATAGGGAAGGATATCAAAATAACAAATAATAAAAAAAAAGTCACGAATTTCTTTTTAATGGAGATTCGTGACTTACTATATTTAGCTTTGATTTTTATTCTTTTAATACCATATCAATACACATTACTGCAGCAAGAATAAGTTGTCTTACGCTATCGTCTTGTGCTACTGAATCTTCTATTTGTAGTACATAATTATCGGCACTAGTAAAGAATTCTTTTCCAATTCCAGCCCATTTTTTATTTACTTGCCCAAGCATTTTTGTGTCTTTGGTAAATTTAAAATCCCAACCTGTCCATTTTCCTTGTAGTGTACAAACAGGTCTTTCATTTTTGTCTAAAATTTCAAATTTCCCTCCAATAGAAAGTAATTTTTGCTTGAATGTTCCGATTAAGCGTTCTTTTTCGTCGAAAATTTCTACTGTAGAACGAAAAATTGCTACACCGCGTTTTACATTGATTATTTTTTCTCCAGTTGGAGTTGCAATTTCGATGTCGAAAGGAGTTGCTCTTTTAAAATCGGTAAAACGTAATACTTTGGTAAAAAAGCCTAGATTTTTTTCTCGGCAATTCATTATTAGTTCATTGTTTTCGGGATTGTAAATGTCATAGTTATTAGCAGCTTTGAACATCCCGACGTGTTCTTTTACTAGAAAAAGGTTTTGATTTAAAAGAGGGTTCATTTTAATTGTTTAGGGTTAATTTGTAAATTTTAGTTTCTAAAAGCTCAGTATCATTGTCTTCGCAAAGTAAAAACTCAATTTGATTGTTAGATTTTTTATAAAGTGTTAGTCCTTCAAATTTATTGGTTGAAGTGATTTTTTTGGTGTAGTCGATTTTCATGGTTTTTAAATCTATTTGCCCAATAAAACTACCTAATATCTCTCCATCGGCATAAGTTGATTCTGTATCTTCGGCTGTAGCCAAAAAGTAAATTTTATTATCTACAAGTATGGCATCGGTAAAACTGCTGCGAACTCCTTTTATTTTAGGTAGTTTATAATCTACAGATATAAGGCTGAATTCATCTCCCAGACTTTTGGCATGTATAGTAAATATGGAATTTTTATTGGTTTTTCCGTTTCCACGATTGAATAAGTACCAGTTTTCTCCATCAAAAATAGATCCTTCCAGATTAAAATCTTCGGGTTTTATTCCTGAGAAGTTTTGCATTACGGCATAAAAATCGGTTAAGTTGTTTGTAGTGATTTTGGTTTTTGATTTTACATCAAATTCGACCATTTTATTTCTTTGGTCGGTTGAGCCTGAACCGAAAATATACAAGGTATCGTTATGATGTGTTATAGATTCAAAATCGGGTTTTAGATTTTTTGCGATATTTTCGGTTGGATTTGTAATTATCTCATGCTTTTTTAAATCGGAATTATCGATGTTGTATTCGTATAAATAACCACTATTGTCGCCAATGATATATAATGAATTGTCTTGATATATAAGTCCTGATGCTGAACCGATCCCGATGATTTGGAATAGGATTTCGAGTGTGAATTTTTCCATGATTGTTGTTTTTAAATGTAGTTGTTTTAGCCCCGAGTGTAATGAAAATACTTTGAGAGGAAATTGTTGTTTTTTCTTGAAGGAACAGAGCGACCAGCGGAAGCTCCTGTTACTTTTTAGAAAAAAGCAATTTACTGAAAAGTATTGTAATGCAAAGCGGGAAAAAGCTGACCAAAAATAGTATATTTACTTTAATTAAAACGAGGAATTATGAAATCAATTGACCCGAAAAATTTTAAAGTTGTTGATAAAATAAAATTATCAAAAATCCCGACTTTGTTGGATATAGATGCCGATGAGAAAGAGAAGGAAGTGAAGCTGGATAAGGTTCAGGCCAAATTGAGTAAACTACAAGATGTGATGTATGCACATAATAGGTACGGCGTTTTGATTTGTTTACAAGGAATGGATACTTCGGGGAAGGATAGTTTGATTCGTGAAGTTTTTAAGGAATTTAATCCGCGTGGGGTTGTGGTTCATAGTTTTAAAACGCCTACTTCGGCTGAGTTGGAACATGACTATTTATGGAGACATTATCTTGCTTTGCCTGAAAAAGGGAAGTATGCGATTTTTAACCGTACGCATTACGAGAATATTTTGGTAACACGCGTACATCCTGAATTTATATTAAATGAGAATTTGCCTGGAATTGAGAAGGTAGAGGATATTCCGGAAGATTTCTGGAAGGACAGAATTGAACAAATTAATAATTTTGAGAAGCATATTACCCAAAACGGAACTATTGTTCTGAAATTTTATTTGCACTTAAGTAAAGAGGAACAACGCCAAAGGTTATTGCGCAGATTGGAGAAAGAAAAGCATAATTGGAAATTCTCGGTATCGGATTTAAAGGAACGTGGTCATTGGGATGAATATCAGCAATATTATGAGGAAGCAATAAATAAAACTTCGACCAAAGATGCTCCGTGGTATGTTGTTCCTGCAGATGATAAAGAAATGTCACGTTATATTGTAGCCAGAATTATTTGGGAAGTGATGCAAAAACATGCTGACATTAAGGAACCAGAATTGCCTGATAGTATCAAGGATAACATTAAAATGTATAAACAACAATTAGAAAACGAGTCTTAGAAATAAGGCTCTTTTTTTTGGTTTGATGTTACTGTAAGTTTATGAATGTTTTGTATTACTAATTTAATGTTAATTAATTTTAAGTTTATTGCGGTGTTTTGGTAGAACTATTGTTTTTTTGATAATATCTAAATCATTTTAAGTTAAAGAGTGGGGGCTTACTTTGCCAAAAAAATATAAACCAACTTAAAACTAAAATGAAAAGAATTATTTTACCCCTAATTATTCTGGGATCACTGATTACATCATGTAACAACGATTCTAAAGATCAAGAGGAAGTAGCAACAAATAGTGTTGTATTAAAAGACCAATCGGTTACGCCAAGTTTGTTAAAAGCTAAGGCAGGTTTTGAAAACTTAAAAATCTATTCTCTTTTTGGTTCTGATGATGTTTTTCCAGATAGTCCAAAATTTGTTTTTGGAGGTTCTGCTGATGGTTCTGGTTTGTTAAAAAATACCGATGGAACTTTTACTTTTTTAGTAAACAACGAAGACAATTTTGCAGTTTCTAGAATTACTCTTGACAAAACTTTTAAACCTACTAAAGGAGAATATTTGTTAAACTCTAGCGGAGGAACTTGGAGATTATGTGGAGCTACAATGGCTACACCTGCTGAGCATGGTTTTGGGCCTGTTTATTTAACTTGTGGAGAATCTGGAGAGGAATCTCGTACGCATGCATTAGATCCTAACGGAAGTGCTGGTTCGGCATCGGTATCTAAGGAATTGGCAGGTTTTGGTCGTTTAAGTGCCGAAAATGCTTTGCCTTTACGTTCATCTGCTTACAAAGGTAAAACAGTTGTTGTAATTGGTGATGATGACTCTGGAACTTACGGAGGTCAGGTTTTTATGTATGTATCTAATACTGTGGGTGATTTATCTGGAGGTTCTTTATACATGCTAAAAAGAAATGATGATAACCAAAGAGAGAAAGATATGGAGGTTAGTAAATCATATCCTGTTTCTTTTGTGAAAATTGATAATCATACTACGCTTACTGGTGCTCAAATTAATGCATCGGTTAATACATTGAAAGCGATTAAATTTGGTCGTGTTGAGGATTTAGATTACCGCAAAGGTGGTGGTACTGCTGATCGTGAATTGTATTTTAACGTAACTGGACAAAATACTACTGGAACTAACGCGGATGCTTCCAGAACTAAATATGGTAGAGTTTATAGATTAAATCTTGATGCTGCAGATCCATTAAAAGGAACTCTAGAGGTTGTTCTTGATGGTGATAACCGTACTGGAATTGCTGGTAAATTTCAAAACCCTGATAACATTTGTGTAACTAAAAACTTTGTTTACGTTCAGGAAGATGCTAATGGTTACGGAGACGAAACTCATGATGCTTACATTTATCAATACAACATTGCAACTAAAGATTTAAAAGTTGTAGTTGAGTTAGATCACCGTCGTACGCAAGCTGATGCTGCTAAATATAACGTAGGCGGAATGTCTCAATTTGGAGATTGGGAGTATGGTGCTTTAATCGATATTTCGGAGCAAGTTGGTATCGAAGATACTTTTATGTTGAGTGTACAGCCACATACTTGGACTGGCGATAAATACAAAGGTGTTGATGGTGGAACAAATCGTCCTAACGAAAAACAAGCAAGTCAAATCTTAGTACTTAAAGGTTTAGCGAGATAAATTTTTTAAGTAATTATAAAACAGCTATCCACTACTTCATATTGAGGTAGTGGTTTCTGTTTTTCTGAATATTCCTCTTTTAATCGGTATTAAATCATGAAAAAAATATATTGTTTGTTGTTTGTAATAGCATTTGTTGCTTGTCAGAAAAAAAACAAACATCAGGAAGTAAATGAATTGTTTAAAGCAGATATTACTTTATTAATTCAAAAAGTTGCCAAGCTTAAATATTCGGTTCAATCGGATTCGACCGAAGCACAAATCCAGAGGCAGTTTCTAGAAGCACACCAAAGCTATAAGAAAGTTGAAATGATAAGCGAATATTATTCGCCAACGGTTTCTAAAGCGATTAACGGTCCTGCTATAAGTGAGTTTGAAGAAAATGATAAAATTACAGTTCCACCCGAAGGATTTCAGGTTATTGAAGAGTTAGTTTTTCCTAAATATAATGCAGAAAGCAAAAAAGAGTTGGTTCAGGAACTGGGAGTTCTTGCGGCTAATTTAACTCGTTTAGAAAAAGTTTCGAGCACAAACGAATTAACCGATGCGCATGTTTTTGACGCCATGCGATTGCAAGTGTATCGCATTATTACTTTGGGAATTACAGGATTTGACTCGCCTGTTGTTTTCAACTCCATTCCCGAAGCATTGGTGTCTTTAGAAACTATCGAAAAATATTATCGCGTTTTTATAGAGGATAAGAAGGTTTCGAATGCCAAAGAAGTGCTTGATGTTTTTGAAAAAGGAAAGAAATACTTAAAAGCAAATACTAATTTCAATGCTTTTGATCGTGCTTTTTTTATCAGAGAAATTACGAATCCGTTGAGCAGAGGACTTTATAAAACTCAAACAGAACTAGGGATTCCGTTTATGACTGAATCTAGAGGTTTAAAACCAACGGCACAAACTATATTTGATAAGGACGCATTTGATGCGGAAGCATTTTCGGGATTTCCAGATTATAAAACAACACCAGAAAAAATTGCATTAGGGAAAAAGTTATTTAACGACCCAATTTTATCCGGAAACAATACGCGCTCTTGTGCTTCATGTCATCATGAAGAGAAAGCATTTACAGATGGTTTGGAACGAGCAGTTTCGCTAGACGGAAAATCGATGATTCAGCGTAATACACCAACACTGGCTAATATTGCTTTTCAGCGTGTGTTTTTCTCTGATTCCCGAGTGGGGTATCTAGAAGATCAGGCAGTTGCTGTTATAAAAAATGAAAACGAAATGCATGGTTCTTTAGAGAAATCTGCATTGGCGATTAAGAAAAATCCAAATTATGTAAAGGAGTTTAAAAAGGCATTTCCGAAAGGTGAAATAAATGAATTTGAAATAAAAAATGCTTTAGGATCTTACATTCGTTCTTTGAGTCATTATGACTCTAAGTTTGATAAGTATATGCAAAATAAAACAACATTTACAGCAGATGAAAAAGCAGGTTTTAATTTATTTGCTGGCAAAGCCAAATGCGCTACGTGTCATTTTATTCCGCTTACAAATGGAACAGTTCCTCCAAATTTTGACAAGTCAGAAAGTGAAGTATTGGGGGTACCAAATAAAAACAAAACGCTTGATGGTGATTTAGGGAAGTTTGTATTAACGCAAGCAGCCATTCATAAGTTTTCGTTTAAGACACCTACAATAAGAAACATAGAACTTACAGCTCCTTATATGCATAATGGGGTTTATAATACACTCGAAGAGGTTGTCGATTTTTATAATGATGGTGGTGGTATAGGTTTAGGATTTGACCTTCCTAACCAAACGTTACCCGAAGACAAACTAAATTTAACCGAAAAAGAAAAGAAACAATTAATTGCCTTTATGAAGACGTTGACGGATGAGAGGTATTTGGTGAGTAAGAAGTAAGATGATAGATTAGAAGAAGCAAGAAGCAAGATGAGAGAAGCAAGAAGCTAGGTGGATAGATGGTGGAGCTAGAGAAAAAACAACTTGTGCTAATTTGTGCAATTTGTGGCTAAAAAAAAGATTTCTGTCCGTTGGTCAAAAGAGTAATGCCGTTCATCAAACTAATTTTAATAGGGATTATAGTTTATGCTCCTTTGCATCAAATTAATAAAAACTATTATCATGAAAATTTACAAATTAGTATTGTTGACTACTCTTTTCTTATTAGGTTTAATTTCTAGCAAAGCAAATGCTCAATCTCCGTTACCGATTCATATAGGTATAAAAGGTGGAGCAAATTATTCAGAATTGCCAGTTTCGGATGGCTTTAGTTCTAAATATGCATCAGGTTATTTTGGTGGTGCAATGGCAAGATTTGATATTGGAAGGTTTTATATTCAAAATGAAATCTTATATAGTGAGAAATCTTCTAAAATTGAGACTTCTTTAATGGGGTCACGAAATGTAAAATGGAAAAGTATTGAGGTTCCCTTGGTTATTGGTTATAAAGTAGTAAATCTTGACGCTCTTAATGTGAGAGTTTTTGGAGGAGGAGTTTACTCTTATGTTATCGATGATAATATTACATCATTAAACCAATTAAAAGATTCATACAAGAAATTTGATAAGTCGAATATCGGATATCAGGTTGGAGCAGGAGTAGAGATGTGGAAGTTTACGCTTGATTTTACTTATCAAGGCGGCTTAAATAATATAAGCAAAGACTTTGACTCCAAAGTAAGTTCCTTTAATGTAAGTATCGGATATTTTATTTTATAACCTCTTTTTATAGTTAACTCAGAAGCAGCAGCAAAGAATCTTTTCGGTACTTTGCTGCTCTTTTTAGAAATATCGAGTTACTTTTGAATACTAATTTTCTCATATTACTTATTCTTTTTTAGATGAAAATAAAAAATAAAGATCAATACCATTGGATTTTTATAGTCTTTTTTTGGTGTATACTAGGTACTACTATTTGGGCACAAATGATTGAAGATTATGATTTCCTGGATGCTACTTATCAAGTTGTTTTGGTTTTGTTATGTTCCATTCTTTTAGCACATTTCCTCAGTGATGTTTTACTTCCTAATGCGTTGCGTAAAAATAAAATGCGCTTATTTGCAATGCAAGGCTTGTTTATAGTTTTGCTTTTGTCTTTTTGTTTGGCATTAATATATACAACTTTTTCAGATGTGTCTTTTAGAGCAAGATTATATCCTGATGAGGTTAATATGACTACACTTCATTTTTTATGGTCAAGGTTTTGTGGCAGCGTTCCAGCAGCGATTTTAATTAATGGTACAGCTTGTGGTATTCGATTTTATCAGGAACATAATGTTATCGAAAAAAATCATGCGCAATTGCAACAAGTGCATTTGGAAGCACAGATAAAGATTTTACAGGATCAAATTAATCCGCACCTAATGTTTAATGTGCTTAATCACATTCATATTTTGATGCAAAGCAATGTGAAATTAGCTTCGGATTTGTTGATACAGTTTTCGGATATTTTACGATATCAATTGTATGAATGTAATAAAGAATATGTTGCGTTGTATCTCGAAATCAAGTATCTAAAAGATTTGGTTTCGGTTGAAAAAACCCGATGGGGAGATGAGCTAGATGTAAAGACTAATTGGAATATCGAAGACGGACAGCTACAAATTGTACCATTGCTTTTGGTTCCTTTAATAGAAAATGCTTTTAAACACGTTTCGAGATTGCCAAACCAAAAAGGATATGTGCATTTATCTTGCGAACAAGTGAATAAGCAATTGGTTTTTAAAATAGAAAACTCCTATACAGAGCAATATAAAATCCCATCCAAAAGTCAGGGATTGGGACTTGAAAACGTACGTAAAAGACTGGCAATACAATACCCAAATCGACATGAATTAAAAATAAATAAAACCGATTCGGATTTTACAGTTGAGGTTGTTCTGGATTTAAAGTGATAAACATCAAGTAGGTTTTTACCGCAAAGGGCGCAAAGTTTTTACATACTGATGGTTTTATAAAAACGCAATCCCGAGGCTTCGGGAGCAAAGCTTTGTGTTGAAAGAACTCTGCGGTTAATTTTCTGCCACAGATTAAAAGGATTGAAAGGATTTTACAAGCTGTAGAAGTGGTAAATCTGCTTAATCTGCAAAATCTGCGTGCAAATTATCATTAAGTGATTCAGATTATCTGGCAAGATTGCAGATAAGCTTTGCGAACTTTGCGTAAATCTTTGCAAACTCTGCGGTTAATTTTCGACTATTTAGTCCACGTACCTAATTTTAAAATAAAAAAATATAAGATATGACCATGAAATGCCTTGTAATAGATGATGAGCCTATAGCTAGAAATGGAATTGTAGATTTTATTTCTAAGATAGATTTTCTGGAAGTAATAGGTACTTGTGCTTCGGCACTAGAGGCCACTTCGTACATTCAGGAAAAACAGGTAGACTTGTTGTTTTTGGATATTAATATGCCTTATCTCTCAGGATTAGAATTCTTGGAGTCTTTGGACAATCCGCCGTTGGTTATTTTTACCACAGCTTATTCCGAGCATGCTCTGGATGGATACCGTTTACAAGTGGTCGATTATTTGCTAAAACCTATAGCATTCCAGCGGTTTTATCAAGCTTCTCTAAAAGCGAAACAATGGCATCAAATGATTGGTTCTCCTAAACAATCACAACTAGATCCATATCTTTATGTACGCCAGGAAGAAGGATTCCAAAAGATTTCCTGGGTAGATATTTTATATATAGAAGGAATGCAAAATTATGCCAAGCTTCACTTTAAAGATAAGGTTCTTGTAATTCATCAAACCATGATTTCATTAGAAGAAACGCTTCCAGCTGAAATTTTCTTTAGGATTCATAAATCTTTTTTGGTAAACATTACCCACATCGATTCTGTTTCTGGAGGTCGTTTGTTTATAAAAGGACAAGAACTACCTATTTCAAGAACACGCCGCGAAGCATTATTGAAAGAGGTAGTATATAAGAATTTGTTAAGCCGATAATTTTAAAACTTCCATTTAAGAGCTAGAGCTCCGTAAAAAGTAGTTGTAAATCTTGGGTCGGCTAAATCTTTTTCTTTAAATATATCTTTTATTTTTCGGTTATTAGTCGAGAACGAACGAACGAGAGTTGATCCCACAGTAGGTTCAAATATCCAGTGCTTGCCCAGTTTTATTTGAGGTTTTATACCAGCAATAATTTGTTGATATCCCAATAATATCGATTTGCCGCCTACGTTGGTTTCTGCTGTCATTCCGCCTAACTCCAAAACAGCTTTTAGGTCAAAATTGTCAGACATTCGGTAGCCTAATTCCAGTCCTTCTGGGAAATTAACTTTAAAGTGAAAAGCACCTCGTGATTCCCAATTAAAATAAATTCCAGGAAGTACCATCGGAACACCAAAACTATTAGTAAGGACAGGCCCTAAACCAAGTGCTAAATTTGGATTGAATTGTTTAATGAAAAGAACACCTCCTTGAATCAACACATCATCTTTGTTAATTTCTTCCATATCGGTATAAACACCTACCGAAGCCATTGCTAATAAAGACCATGATTGAGAAATTGATCGTAAGTGTTTGACTCCGATTTGTGCATTTAAAATCTCTGTAGGAAATCCATTTGGTAATGCTTCTGGGAGAGAAGGGATGTCATAATTTTTATTTTCCATTTTAGCATAAGCTCCCTGAACGCCAATCGACCATAATCTAGGATGATTGTATTTGTCCATTTTTAAAGAAATAGGAACCTCCAGAGTAAGTTGAGCTCTTTTAAAATTGCTCTGTGCGTCAGTTTTAGAACTGTCTATTGGTCGAACGTAATTAGAAAAAGGAACATAATCAATTTTGGCTTCTCCAGATATGCCAGATTGTGCTCTTACCGAAACGGAAATCAATAGAAATAAGAACAGTAGTGATAGGTAAAAAACAGATTTTTTCATGATTTAAATTAAATTTTCCACGAAGTACCATGTTCCTCTCCAATCCTAAAAAAACGTTTGACTAATGGTTATTATCTGTTGACCAATGGTAAAATATGATGTATGTCAAATTGTATATAACTAAAAAAGCCTCTCTTTCGAAAGGCTTTTTATGAATGTTTTATATTTTGGTTTACAATCTAAACCCGTATGCCAATCGCAATGCAACCTGATTGGTATTAAATTTTGTGTAATCTTCATATCGTACACTTATGTCAACATATTTATTAGCATACCCAATACCTGGAGCCCATAAAAAAGTGGTGTCATTGTATCCGTTTGTCACTGCAAAACCTGCACCAACTTCTCCTAACACATAAAATTGATCTTCCCAAACAAAGGCTTTAAAACCAGCTTTTGCAGGAATGAATCCGATGTCTTTTAGATCCTGTTTGTTAACAAACAAATTAGTAAAACCTGTTGTTAAGGTTAATGATGTTTTCATAGACAAATCATACTGTAACCTAACATCTCCACCCAACGACCAGCTATATACTTTATTTGTTGGAATACCACCATTTAAACCAAAACCTAAACGGAAACCTTGGTCATAGTTTTTTATTTCGGTGCTTTGTGCCGTTGCAGATGTGTATATAATTGCAAAAACTGCAATTAATAGCATTTTTAAGTTGAATCCCTTTTTCATAGTATCAGATGTTTTAGTTTATTAATGATGTAAAAGTATATTTTGGGTACAAGGAGCATGTTATATAATTATTAGCTTTTATTATATAATATTGAGGTTCCTGATAAAATGAATAATAAATAGGGTTATAAATTGAATAATAGGGAAAGAATTGAAAGGTTCTAATTATCTTTGCAGACTTAAAAAAATATAGAGTGAACTTTTCTCAATATACAAAAGAATTTTCTTATAATTTAAAATTAGCATACCCCATAATACTAGGAATGGTAGGGCATACCCTTATCGGTATTGTCGATAATATTATGGTTGGAAAACTAGGAAGCACAGAACTGGCAGCCGTTTCATTAGGAAACAGTATGATTTTTATTGCAATGTCATTAGGAATCGGGTTTTCGACAGCAATTACTCCTATAGTTGCCGAAGGCGATGCTGAGAAGAATGACAAAAAAATTCGCAACGCATTTCATCACGGATTATTCTTGTGTACTATTCTAGGATTAATGCTTTTTGGAGTAATTGTTTTGGCAAAGCCAATAATGGAATTACTAGAGCAACCAGCCGATGTAATTGCACTTGCAAAACCGTATCTTGATTGGGTAGCTTTTTCATTGATTCCTCTAATCATGTATCAGGGATATAAGCAATTTGCCGATGGACTTTCGCTTACAAAATATTCTATGTATGCTATGGTTATGGCAAATGTATTACACGTAGGAATAAATTATCTATTGATATATGGTATCTGGATTTTTCCTAAAATGGGAATTGTTGGAGCAGCACTTGGAACAGTAATTTCAAGGATATTCTTAGTAATGTTCATGCATATTATGATATCTAGGAGAGAAGAATTAAAGCATCATTTTCAGAATTTTAGCTTTTCAGAAATCAAAAAAGAAACTATTAAAAAAATTATAAGCATAGGATTTCCTTCAGCGATGCAAATGCTTTTCGAAGTAGTGTTGTTTACAGCATCAATCTGGCTTTGTGGTAATATTGGTAAAACTAGCCAGGCAGCAAACCAAATTGCGTTGAGTTTAGCTTCGATGACCTTTATGTTTGCCATGGGTTTAAGCGTTACTTCGATGATTAGAGTTAGTAATCAGCGAGGATTAAATGATTTTAAAAACCTAGTTGTAGTTGCACGTTCCATCTTTTTACTTGCAATTATAATCGAAACTGTTTTTGCGATTCTATTTATAGCTTTCCACGATTTCTTACCGCATATCTTTTTGAATATGGAAAACGGAGGACAACTTTTAGACAATAACGAAGTAATTGCTATTGCATCAAAATTACTTTTAATAGCAGCAGTTTTCCAAATTTCTGATGGAATTCAGGTTGTTGTTTTAGGCGCTTTACGCGGATTGCAAGATGTAAAAGTACCTATGTATATTACATTTGTAGCTTATTGGATTATAGGATTTCCTATTTCATACTATTTAGCCGAATATACAGAGTTAAAAGCAGAAGGAGTTTGGATAGGTCTTTTGGCCGGACTAACAGCAGCAGCTATATTTTTGTATATTCGTTTTCATTACCTCACAAAAAAATTAATCAATAATTCAGTTTCAAATTCTTAAATTTGACACATAAAATCTAAAATAAAAATGGAATTACCTAAATTTTTACTCGGCGACAATACTGATTTTCCAGAAGATATCTTCATTATACATCTTGATTATCCAAGGTTTATCATCAATTTAAAAGATGATGAGGTTGAATTTATGGAAGAAGCTGAAGATCTTGACGAAGGCGAATTGAATGCCGAAATGGAAGGATTAATTGTTCTTGCCAATGAGTTTTATGATCGTGAGATAAAACGTTACGAAGAATAAACGCTCACAATTTAATTTAAAATATTTTTTTCAACACTTTAGAAATTCCTTATTAAATGAAAAAATTCGCTTTTTTAAAACCTATATTTAATTTTATAGCAATTGGATTACTGATAACTACATTAAGTCGAATATTTTTATTTTTTTTATTTAAGGAGCGAGTAGTTGAGACTCAGGACTATTGGTACATATTCCCGATAGGTTTGCGAATGGATTTGATATTGCTTTGTTATATGTCATTTCTACCAGCATTATTAGTGACTTTTTTGCCTAATAACTGCATCAAATTCACAAACAAATTTCTGGTATTTTATAGTTTCCTATTTCTGTTTCTGATTCTTTTTGTAGAATTAGCAACGCCAGATTTTGTAAAACAATATGATACACGTCCGAACAAAATCTTTTTAGATTATTTAATATACCCGAGAGAAGTAGTAGGAATGCTTCTTAAAAGTTATTTGGTTTCTATAATCGTAACCTTCTTAATTTTAGGAGTTGTAATATATTTTGCTTTCAAAAAAGGAAAAAAATATTTTCATACACATCCAGCCAATTATAAAATCAAATTAATTGCGTTTCCATTTGTAGCTTTTCTGTTGTTTTTTGGAGCACGTTCAAGTCTTACTTCAAAGCGACCAATAAATGCAAGTAATGCCGTTTTTTCTACAGATCAGTTAACAAACTGTTTAGGATTAAATTCATTTTACACAGTTGCTTTTGCAGCTTATTCTATCAAGAATGAAGGAAATACCAAGATGTATGGTAAAATGGAAGAAGCAGAAGCAATTGCTCGTGTAAAAAAATACATGACAGTGAATCCTGCTGATTTTACCGATCCGGAAATTCCGTTTCTTCATATTCAAAACCCAGATACACTTTTAAAAAGACCTTATAATTTGGTTATATTTTTACAAGAAAGTCTAGGAGCAGAGTATGTTGGGATTTTAGGTGGCAAACCATTAACTCCAGAGTTTGATAAACTTTCTAAAGAGGGATTACTTTTTACGAACTTATATTGTACAGGAACACGTAGCGTACGCGGAATCGAAGCTGTTGTTACAGGATTCCTGCCTTCGCCTTCAGAAAGTGTAGTGAAATTAGGAAACTCACAACAAGGATTTTTTACTTTGGCAGATGCTTTAAAAAGAAAAGGATACGAGACGAGTTTCATTTATGGAGGAATGGCCAATTTTGATAATATGGCTTCCTTTTTTAACGGAAATGGATTTCAGGATATTGTAGATCAGGAAGATTTTGATTCCGATGGACATAAATATGCATTTAAAGGAACTTGGGGATATTCGGATGAAGACTTGGTTGTAAAAGCAAACAATTACTTTAAAGGCAAAGGAGATAAACCGTTCTTCTCATTAATGTTTTCTACTTCTAATCACGAACCATTCGAGTATCCGGAAGGAAGAATTAAACCTTACGATAAGAAAGCTGCAACGGTTAATAACGCAATGAAATATGCCGATTTTTCGATTGGGAAGTTCTTCGAAATGGCTAAAAAAGAAGCGTATTTTAAGAATACTATTTTTATCGTAATTGCAGATCACAACACAAGAACATACGGAAAAAATTTAGTACCAATAAACAAGTTTCATATTCCAGCTTTAATCATGGGGCCAGGGGTTCCTAAAGGTAAAGCATATGATAAATTGGCTAGCCAAATTGATATTCCGCCTACATTATTAAGTTATATAGGTTCACAGTTTGAAACGCCGATGATAGGAAGAAATCTAACTAAAATAGGACCAGATGTAAAAGGAAGGTCAATTATGCAATTTAATGACATCAACGCATTTAGAGTAGATAATAAGGTTGTAATCATGCAACCAAATTTAAAACCATTGCAGTTTGAAATTAAAAACGACACTACTTTAGTTCCTGTTAAACTAGACGAAGAACTTGCAAAAGATGCTTTGGCACATGTTGTAACCGCGGGGAATTTATATAAAGAGAATAAATATAAATTAAGAGATATTAAGAAGAAATAGGTTCAAAGCCACAAAGTAGCAAAGGTTCATAGGTTTTCCTACTTAGTCCCTTTGTTGCTTTGTGGCTTTGTACCTTCCTTGTATAATTCCAACAAAATAGTAGCAGCTGCAAAAGGTGAAATTTCATCATTTTGCACTGCTTTTTTGTTTTTATCAAGTTCGGCTATGATTTCTGGGTGATTGTAGAAGTTTGTTTTTAATTGCTCATTAATTGTTTCCATCATCCAGAACTGGTTTTGTTCTTTTCTTTTTTCTTGAAAATAAAGACTAGCTTTTGCCATTTCAAAATAATCAAGAATAGTTTGCCATACTTCAGGAATTCCTTCATGAGTAATGGCGCTACAAGTGTTTACAGTAGGTTGCCATCCCGATTTTTTTAGAGGAAATAAATGCAAAGCCCTATTAAATTCAGTTTTAGCTAATCTTGCTTTTTTTATGTTGTCCCCATCGGCTTTGTTTATGATAATTGCATCAGCCATTTCCATAATACCTCTTTTTATACCTTGTAGTTCATCGCCAGCACCAGCAATTTTTAGCAATAAGAAAAAATCGACCATACTATGAACGGCGGTTTCGCTTTGTCCAACGCCCACGGTTTCTATTAATATGGTGTCAAATCCAGCCGCTTCACAAAGTATAATAGCCTCCCTTGTTTTGCGGGCAACACCACCAAGAGTTTCTCCAGATGCACTAGGTCTTATAAAGGCATTTTCGTCTTTTACCAATTCTTCCATTCGGGTTTTATCACCTAAGATACTTCCGTGAGAGAAAGAACTACTTGGATCAACTGCCAAGACGGCTAGTTTTTTTCCTAATCCGGTGAGTTGTTTGCCAAAGGCTTCAATAAAAGTACTTTTCCCAACTCCGGGAACACCAGTAATTCCTATTCGAACCGATTGATTGGCATGAGGCAAACAGGCATTAATTATTTCATTTGCTTTAGCCAAATGATTCGGATTAGTGCTTTCTATAAGAGTAATTGCTCTACTTAGTGCAGTAATGTTTCCAGATAAAATACCAGAAACTAATTCTTGTGCAGAAGGTTGAATTCGTCTAAAACGCTGAATTTGCTCAATTGAAGTTCCGCTGGTAATTTCAGGTTGCGAAATTCCAGGCTTTTCATTTAAACTGCTTTTTTGTTTTTTATGTGCTGACAAACTCTTTGCTTTTTAAAAGGTAAAAGTAATCAAAACAAAAACAGTTTCAAAAGTAGAAAAGTGCTTTCGAAACTGTTTTTTGTGAATTTGTTTTGTAGCTGCAAATTAATACGCTGCAGTAAAACGAACCTGATGATGTTTTGGAGTTTCTGCTTCATCGGCAATTACTACTGCCAAATCTTCTACAGATAAAATACTTCTTTGGTTTTCATCAAAAACAGGATTGTCTAATCCTAAACGATATTTAGTAGTTCTTCCTGTTGTAATTCCGGGATGCATTTCAAAAGCTGGACTAAAAAATGCCCAATCCAAATCTTTTTCTTCTTTAAGTATATTCAAATAATCTCTTGCAGCTGATGCTCCTGCATGATATTCTTTTGGGAAATCTGGTGTATCTACAGCTTGCAAATTAGGAGCTACAAATAAGCTTCCTGCTCCACCAATCGTGATAAAACGTTTTATTCCCGATTGTTTTACGGCTTCCTGAATAGATTTTGAACCAGCTATAAAATCATCATAAAGATTAGGGTTTGTCCAGCCCGCATTATAAGCGCTAATTACAACATCGTTTCCTTTTAGTATAGTTGCTAATTCAGCTATGTTTAAGATATCTGCTTTTACCCAATTTACATTAGCAGAATCTTTTGGATTTCTTGCTATTGCAGTAATTTCATGATTGCGATTTGCTAATTCGTTTAAGATAGTTGAGCCTACAAAACCTGTAGCTCCGATAATTGCGATTTTCATAATATATAATTTAATTAGTAATAAAAAATGTTACAGTTTAGTGTAAAAAAATAGATTAGAACTGATTTGAAAAATTTTCTAACGTGATTGTGCTTAATTGCGCATTTATTTTCTCGTTGATATCAGCATATAATAAGTCTAGATTTTCGTTTATTTTTTTTCCAACAGGACAATCAGGATTAGGCTGATTCTTGGCGTAACCAAGATTTACGGTATCAAAAGTCATTTTAAAAATATCAAGTAAACTGATTTCTGATGCAGGTTTTAATAATCTTGTGCCTCCGTTTTTGCCTTCTTTACTTTCTACAATATGATTTTTTTTCAGGTTCGAAATTTCCTTTCGTACCAAAACAGGATTCAAATTTATACTACCCGCAATGTATTCCGATGATAAATAATCATTCGGGGATTTAGAGAGTAACGTAAGAATATGTGTTGTTATGGCAAACTTACCTGAAATCATACTGTAATAAAATATGTTACAAATTTATAGGTTTATATTGAACTGACAAAATAATTTACTTTAAAATTAAGCTATTTAAGAAGATTTTAAGTGCTATTTTTGTTTTTTTTCAAAGATGAGCAACTTTATTTTAATTTTCGTTTTTATTAGTGCGGGGCTTATATTGCAAAATATCAAGGGTTTCCCAGTGCATATCTACAAAACGTTAAACAAACTTGTAGTTTATTTATGTCTTCCAGCTTTGGCGTTGTATTTTATTCCAAAAATAAAATGGAGTACCGAATTGTTATTTCCTATCGGTGCGGCATGGATTGCTTTTATAGTTGCATTTCTTCTTTTTTCTATATTAGGTAAAAAGTATGGTTGGTCAAATAAGTTGATAGGATGCTTGATTCTCACCGCGGGATTAAGTAATACCTCATTTCTTGGTTTTCCTATAATAGAGGCTTTATATGGGAAATCAGGGTTGGAAACCGCAATTTTGGTAGATCAGCCAGGATCATTCGTGGTAATTTCGACATTGGGTGTTTTTGTTGCGGCATTTTATTCTAAAGGAAGCCCTAATTCACTCGCAATTGCAAAGAAGATATTGACTTTTCCACCTTTTATCACCTTTGTTATAGCCTGTCTTATGAACGTTTTTAATTATGATTTTGATGAAAACCTCCAGATTGGATTTCAAAAGTTAGGCAGTTTGGTTACGCCGCTTGCATTACTTTCTGTTGGGTTGCAACTTCGTTTTGAAAAGAATAGTAAACATTGGAAGTTTTTAACCTTAGGATTAGTTTTTAAACTCATTATCACACCACTATTATTTTTGGTATTGTACGTTTTTATCCTAAAACAAAATTCCTCAGTAATTAAAGTCACAATTATGGAAATGGCTATGGCACCTATGATTACAGGAAGTATTTTGGCTTCAACCTACGGTTTAAAACCCCGCTTAAGTAGTATGATGATTGGTTTTGGAATCCCAATTTCGTTCATCACGCTTATTGTTTGGTATTTTATTATGAGTTTTATTTAGTTTATATATTAATTTTTTAGTTCAAATTTATTATGAGTTCCTCTAGTAATTCAGCTACAATCGATGGTTCGGTTTTGGTTCAAAAAACAGTTTATTCCGTATTATTTTCAATAGCATTTGCTCATTTACTTAATGATTTAATGCAAGCAGTAATCCCTGCTACATATCCTATTTTAAAGGATAACTTCAATTTAAATTTTACCCAGGTCGGATTAATTACATTTGTTTTTCAGCTTACAGCATCTTTACTGCAACCTTTTATTGGTTTTTATACGGATAAAAAACCTATGCCATATTCATTAGTATTTGGTATGATATTTACTATTTCAGGATTATGCCTGTTATCTGTATCCAATGCATTCTGGATGTTGTTGGTGGCAGTTGGTTTAGTTGGTGTTGGCTCGTCTATATTTCATCCAGAAGCTTCGAGAGTTGCTTTTTTAGGTTCAGGAGGAAAACGAGGTTTGGCGCAGTCTATTTTTCAATTAGGAGGAAATGCTGGTAGTGCGATAGGACCATTATTAGTAGCTTTGGTAGTTGCTCCTTATGGGCAATCACACGTAGTTTGGTTTGTTATTGCAGGGATATTAGGTATTATCATTTTATCAAGAATTGCTGTTTGGTATGAAAATCATATGAGCTTGCGAGCTGCCAAAAAAATAGGTGCAGAAGAGACTACGGTTCCTTTATCTAATAAAAAAATCACTATTTCGATTATCGTCTTGCTATTTCTTATTTTTTCGAAGTTTTTCTATATGGCAAGTATGTCTAGTTATTTTACTTTCTATTTAATAGACAAATTCGGAATGAGTATTCAGGATTCACAATTTTATTTATTCGTTTTCTTAGCTTCAGTAGCAGCTGGAACATTAATTGGAGGGCCATTAGGCGACCGTTTTGGGCGAAAATATATTATCTGGATCTCAATACTAGGAGCAGCACCATTTACTTTGTTGTTGCCTTATGCTAACTTGTTTTGGACAGGAGTGCTGGCTGTAATAATTGGAGTTGTAATTGCTTCTGCATTTTCGGCTATTTTAGTTTTTGCGCAAGAATTAAAACCAAGTAAAGTAGGGATGATATCTGGATTGTTCTTTGGGTTTGCTTTTGGAATGGGAGGATTAGGTTCGGCAATTTTAGGATATGTTGCAGATCAAACAACGATTGAATATGTTTTTAAAATAAGTTCATACTTACCTTTAATCGGAGTTCTTACTTATTTCTTGCCAAATATCAAAAAGAAAGCATAATCCTATCAAGTCTATCAACTTTATGATTTTTTTATAAGGGTCGATGTTTTCCTTGTACTTTTTTTACTTATTTTTAAATAAAATTTTAAATAAATACTCATGGCAACACTACGATTAGGAGATATAGCTCCAGATTTTGAAGCAGATACAACTCAAGGCCCAATAAAATTTCATGAATGGTTGGGAGATTCTTGGGGGGTGTTATTTTCTCACCCCTCAGATTTTACACCTGTTTGTACAACGGAGTTAGGAACTGTGGCTAACTATTACCCAGAATTTGTAAAAAGAAATACTAAAGTTATCGCTCTAAGTGTAGATGGTTTAGCCTCGCATCTAGAATGGATTAAAGATATTAACGAGACTCAAAATACTACTGTAAATTATCCTATTATTGCCGACGAAGATAAAAAAGTGGCAAATTTATATGATATGTTACACCCAAATGCAAGTGATAAATTTACGGTACGTTCAGTTTTTATTATCGGAAATGATAAAAAAATAAAACTAACATTGACTTATCCAGCATCTACAGGAAGAAATTTTGATGAATTGCTTCGTGTTATTGATAGTTTGCAATTAACAGCAAATTATAGTGTGGCAACCCCAGCAAACTGGAAAGATGGTGATGATGTTGTAATATCTCCATCGATTCCTGATAGCGATATCGCAGCTAAGTTTCCTAAAGGATATAATCCTATAAAACCATATTTAAGAATGACTCCTCAGCCTAATAAATAGGTTTAGCTATTAAATAAAAAAAGGTATAATGAAAATTATACCTTTTTTTGTGTGTTATACTTTTTTTACGAATTGCTTCATTCGTTTTTTGTCTCCAACGACCCAAATAATATCGTCCTTTTCTAAAATTAATTGAGACTCTGGATTTAGGATTCGTTTTCCGTTTCTTTCAATTCCTACTACCAAGGCATTTGTTTTATGTCTAAATTCACTAATGCTTTTCTTGATAAACTCGTTATCAGAAAGTTCTAGTTGGTTTAAAACAATCTCCGATTCTTCGGTAGTTTTAGGAGCTTCAATTTCGTTTTTATTCAGATAATTGGTAAACTCACTAACCTGTGCATCAGTACCAATAACGCATATTTCATCACCAGGAAACAAACGTTCGTTTTTGGTTGGAATTTGTATTGTAATATCACCACGTCTTATAAAAGCGATATTGATTCCCATTTCTTCTCTAATTTTTAATTCTTCAAGAGTTTTACCTGCAAGATTAGATTCTTTGGCAATCTCAAATATAGACATATGCCCATCCCAAGGAGTTAAGTTGGCATACTTTCTATCTATTTTAGTTGTTTCACGATCATTAAGGTTTTTAAGGAAGTGGTTCTCTATTCTGTGATATTGTTCGTTTAGTTTTTTAGGGAAAAATTGATAAGCGGCAACCGCAATAACTAAGGCAACAAAAGCTACCAAAGGAGAGAAGAAGATGTTTAATAGGAATCCTACATAAAACAATCCTAACCCGATGCGTATTAATATCATCATCATAATCGGACCACGATATTTTCTTTCTTCCCATAAAAGCTCAACCTCTTTTACAGCAACTCGTCTTAATGAAAGTGCCCATAAAAACGGAGCAATCACGATAAGCGTAATAAGCGCAGCGATTGTATTTCCAAATCTAGTGTCCTCTACTAATGGAGCAACAAACTTAGAAGACAATAATATAACCGCAGTTATAATAATAGTGTGTATTACAATCTGAGTTATATAAGAGCGTAACACAATTTGCCATGTGCTTACAGATTTTATGGCTTGGGTATTAAGACTGTAACGATTAATGTTTTTAATCCATTTGCGAGGTAATTTCTGTTCTAAGTACTCAGAGAATGGCCCTGCAAATTTCACCATAAATGGGGTTGTAAATGTAGTTACAGCCGATACTGCAACAACTATAGGATATAAAAAAGCACTCGTTACATTAAGTGACATTCCCAGCGTAGCTATAATAAAGGAGAATTCCCCGATTTGAGATAAACTCATCCCGGTTTGCACCGATTGTTTTAAGGGTTGTCCAGAGAGCAAAGCTCCAATTGTAGAGCTTATCGATTGACCAAAAATGGTAACAAGAGTTAAAATTGCTACAGGAATAGCATGTGTGATAAGCATCTCAGGATTAATCAACATTCCAACCGATACAAAGAAAATAGCACCAAATAAATCTTTAACAGGTTTTACTAAATGTTCAATATGTTCCGCTTGTGTAGTTTCGGCAATAATAGATCCCATGATAAAGGCACCCAAAGCAGGAGAAAAACCAACATTTGAAGCTAAGATTACCATCATTAAACACAAAGCAAGTGAAATGATAAGTAACATTTCGTCGGTTAATAAATGCTTGGCTTTTTTTAATAAAGTAGGGATAAAGAAGATTCCTCCAACGAACCATGCGGTAAGGAAAAATACTAATTTTAATACCGAAAGTAATAACGCACTTCCAGAAAATTGCTGACTTACTGCAATAGTCGATAGTAAAACCATCATTAAAATCGCAATAATATCTTGTACAATTAGAGAGCCAATTACTATGCCGGCAAACTTTTGCGCCTTAACGCCCAATTCATCAAACGTTTTGAGGATAATGGTGGTAGAGGAAATTGATAAAATTACACCCAGAAAGATACTATCCATTTGGGACCAATCCATCCATCGGCCGACCAGATAACCTACGGCGACCATTGTTATAATTTGTGTAATTGCAGTTATGGAGGCGGTTCCGCCGACTTTCATTAATTTTTTAAAGCTAAATTCGAGACCTAAGCTAAAAAGTAAAATAATCACACCAATTTCGGCCCAAACTTCTACGCTTTTATTATCGGTTACAGAAGGAAAAAATTCAATATGATTTCCTGCTAAGAATCCTGCGATTAAGTAGCCCAAAACCAAAGGCTGTTTTAATTTTTTAAAGATTAGCACAGCTATTCCAGCTGTCATTAGGATTAATCCTAAGTCGCTAATTAATGGTTCTAAATGTTGAGCGGCATGTGTTACAGTCTCATTTGGACTCATAGGCGTATACTTTTTTGTATTTATTTTTGAATTGTTGTAAGATATAAAAAAATAAAAAAAAATGAAAGTAATGCGATTCCTTAATGTGAAATTTAAGATAATATTATAATAATAAAATCCCGTTATTTATAGTAAATGTACTTATAAATAACGGGATTTTTATCTGAAAACCAACTTTTTAGATACCTAAAAAGTTGCTTGGAGTAATCTTCATTAGCTCAGCCTTGATTTCTTCAGAAACATCTAGCGTTGCAATAAAACTATGAATAGCATTTTTATCAATTGCCTCGTTCGTTCTTGTTAAACCTTTTAAAGCTTCGTAAGGATTTGGATATGCTTCACGACGTAAAATTGTTTGGATTGCTTCAGCAACAACCGCCCAGTTTTTCTCTAAATCTTCATGGAACTTAGATTCGTTTAAAAGTAATTTATTCAATCCTTTTAATGTCGCTTCAAAAGCAATAATAGTATGTCCTATAGGAACTCCAACGTTTCTTAAAACAGTACTATCTGTTAAATCACGTTGTAATCTAGAAATTGGTAATTTAGCCGAAAGGTGTTCGAATATTGCATTTGCAATTCCTAAATTTCCTTCAGAATTTTCAAAATCAATTGGGTTAACTTTATGTGGCATAGCTGATGAACCAATTTCTCCTGCTTTGATTTTTTGTTTGAAATATTCCATTGAAACGTACGTCCAAATATCTCTGTCTAAATCAATGATTATATTGTTGATTCTTTTTAAAGCATCAAAAAATGCTGCAAAATGATCGTAATGTTCTATTTGAGTAGTAGGAAAAGAGTGGTGTAATCCAAGAATGTTTTCTACAAAATTACCACCGAATTTTTTCCAGTCAATTTGTGGGTAAGCAACATGGTGAGCATTGTAATTTCCTGTTGCTCCACCAAATTTTGCAGCAAACGGGATATTAAATAACAAACGCATTTGTTCCTCGATACGTTCTACAAAAACACCAATTTCTTTACCCAAACGAGTAGGAGAGGCTGGTTGTCCGTGAGTACGTGCAAGCATCGGGATGTCTTTCCATTCTACGCTTAAATCTTTTAGTTTAGATGTAAGTGTAATTAATGATGGCATATATACTCTCTCAAAAGCTTCTTTTGTAGAAAGTGGAATAGCTGTATTGTTGATATCTTGAGAAGTCAACCCAAAGTGGATGAATTCTTTATATTCTGATAAACCTAGTTTCTCGAAAGCATCTTTGATAAAATACTCAACCGCTTTTACATCGTGGTTGGTTACTTTTTCAGTTTCTTTAATCCAAAGAGCATCTTCGGTAGAGAAATTTTTATAAATGTTACGTAAACTCTCAAAAAGGTCTGAATTTACGGTTGCAAGCTGTGGCAATGGCACTTCGCATAAAGCAATAAAGTATTCAACTTCAATCAATACCCGGTATTTAATTAGCGCTTCTTCAGAAAAAAATGGAGCTAATGAAAGGGTTTTGTTTCTATATCTTCCGTCAATTGGCGATATGGCATTCAATTCGTTTAAAGTAGTCATTGTTGTGTTGTTAATTTTGAAAGATGCAAATGTAAGTTATTGTTAAAACTTCTGAAAGTTAGTTGCAAGTTATTATAGTTAAACATTACAATTTTAAATGATTGTTTTAAAAATTTTGTCCCAAATAGTAAAATAAAAGCCAAAATTATGGGATTCGTTTTTATGATGGTTCGAATGAAATTGTGTGGTCGAAATCCATTTTGTGAAAACATTCTTATTCCAGAAATTCGGAAAAATATCATTATTTAAATGACCTAATATTCCATAAGATAAATTCAGGATTAAATACACTATAATACTAATGTAATTAAACTCTAATACTGAAATTATAATAAGCCATATAGCACCAAAACCCAAAGTTTCGATAGGGTTAAGAACAAATAAACTGTACACATTTGTGTCAATATGAGTGTGATGTAGCTTATGGATAGGGTGAAACCAAGTTAATTTGTGGGCCAAAAAATGAAAGCAAAACATAAAGAAATCCATCAGGAAAATCAATAACAGCGTATCCAGTACAATTGTGAAAAACGAAACAGAAAAATCTATTCTAATAATTTGATATTGATATAATTTATAGCCTATTAAAGTTACTAACGTATTACATAATAAGGTGCTAATAACCCATTTTATATCTGATTTTTTAATTTTTGTGGCTTCTCTGTCAATTAATTTCCCAATAAGAATAGCTAAAAGCATAAGTAATAAATTTTCGATAAGAAAAAATATTGTTACCGTAAATAGATTATAATAAGACAGTAGCTCAAGCCATTTCTGTACAATCATTTTATAGTTTTCTTTTTATTATTTTGTAGTTATTTCGGCTAGTTTTGTTTTTAATATTTCCATTCCTTTAGAAGCCACTTCAGGAATGACTTCAATTTTATTTCTCAGATTCGGAATTTTAATAGGTTTCGGATCAATATAAAAAAGTGGAGCGCTAGCAGGAGTATAAGAAATTAATCCTGCTGCTGGATATACTTGCAACGAAGTTCCTATTACGGCAAAATAATCGGCTTGTTCAGCAATATCTATTGCTTCTTCTAATGCGGGAACCTCTTCGCCAAACCAAACAATATGAGGGCGTAGTTGATTTCCGTTTTCATCCAAGTGATTCATGAATAAATCATCATTCCAGTCTAAAATGTAGTTTGGGTTTTGAGAACTACGCACTTTTAGTAATTCGCCATGCAAATGTAAAACCTTAGTGCTTCCGGCACGTTCGTGTAAATCATCAACATTTTGAGTTATAATATATACATCAAAATCTTTTTCTAATTCAGCTAAAATCTGGTGTCCTAAATTAGGAGTCACTTCTTTGAGTTGTTTACGTCTTTGATTATAAAAATCAAGAACCAATTCAGGGTTTTTGTACCAGCCTTCGGGTGTAGCTACTTCCATTACATCATGTCCTTCCCAAAGACCATCGCTGTCGCGAAAAGTTTTTATTCCGCTTTCGGCACTAATTCCTGCACCAGTTAAAACTACCAGTTTCTTTTTCATTTTGATTTATTTCTAAAAAAATAAAAATAGTCAATTTTAGCTTAAAAACTAGCTTTGAATACTTGTTAAAATGATTTTATTAAAGTGAGTCTTTTTTAGTATTTTTACAAGTAACAATAACCAAGATAGGGATTTAGGTTACTGCTGTTTTGTGGACGAAAGTTTAAATAATGATAATTTTAGATGATATTAATACAATTTACAGGTTTGTCGGGTTCAGGCAAAACCACATTGGCAGAAAACGTTGGACAATTATTATTGAAAAAGGGCTACAAAGTCGAAATAATTGACGGTGATGTTTATCGAAAAAGCCTTTGCAAAGACTTAGGATTTTCTAAAGACGACAGATGCGAAAATGTCCGTCGGTTGTTTAGTGTCGGGCAGGATTTTGTTAAATCAGAAATTATCGTTTTAATGTCGGTAATAAACCCTTACGAAGATTTAAGAAATGAAATTGGTCAGTATGAGTTTGTAAAAACAGTATTCCTAAATTGTTCGATTGATAATCTGATTAAACGAGATCCAAAAGGATTGTATAAAAAAGCATTATTGCCAGATAATGATAGTAATAAAATCAGCAATTTTACAGGAATAAGCGATGTTTTTGAAACTCCTTTGAAAGCAGATTTGACGCTTAAAACGGACTCTGAATCGGTATCAGTTTCTACCGATAAGCTTTATTATTTTATAATAGAAAATATACCTAATGCCACTATTTAAGTATTACTCATTTTTCTATCAGGTTGTTATGTAGATTGTTTTTTGTAAAATGTATATATTTACGTTGCAATACTTTGGAAACTTAATAATAGATTTTATAAAAATGGAAAACGCAGATCATCCCCTTTTAAATTGGATTCCCTATAAATTAGTCGAAACAGATAATGATGTATATTTTGAATGGATTTATCTGGGAGATAAAAGGTATGTAGATCCTTTTTTTGAAGAAACCATTATAAAATGTAAAGTTCATTATAACAATTCAACAAGGTATAAAGTGGTGAGTAGTGCCGAAAATCTTATTGAATGGTCTGCAGGATTAGCCACAACAGAGTTAAAATCATTATTGTTTCATGTTTCCCGCTGTGGTTCTACAATGATGAGTCAGTCTTTATCTGTTTCTCCACAAAATATTGTAATTTCTGAAGCACCAATTATTGATCAAATCCTAAGAAACAATCTTTTTGATTTTGATAAAAAAAGAGCTCTTATTAAAGCGGTAATTTCTTTATTGGGACAAAAACGTTTTCCTGAAGAAAAGAATTTAATTGTAAAATTAGATTCCTGGCACATATTCGAAGTTAATCAGTTGCGATTAATTTTTCCAGAATTACCTTTTGTATTGCTTTACAGAAACCCAACAGAAGTATTAAAATCTCATGCACAATTAAAGGGAATGCATATGGTACCTAATTTGTTGCCATTGTCTATTTTTGGAATTAGCGCTCAAGAGATTGAGGAAATTTCTTTTCATCAGTATGGAGCAGTTGTTCTGGAGAAATATTTTCAGGCGTACCTTGATTTTTATGCAACAGACAAAAATGTTTCGATGTATAATTATAAAGAAGGAATGAAATCTATTCTAGAAAGGTTTTTGTCTTTTATTGATGCAGATTATTTTATTGAAGAGATTGATTTAATGTGCGAACGTTTAAATAGGCATTCTAAAAATGGAAATGTTGATTTTAAAGGTGATTCCTATGTAAATGATACTTTGGCAATCGATTTTACCAAGGCTAATGTCTTGTATGAAAAATTAGACGAGAGTTTAGTAGAACTAGCTCATAAAAATTAGATTATTTTTAAATCTTTCGATAGATAAGATTTTAAAGCTAACTGTTTTTCATAGCCTTAATTGTGCTCTTTTTTAGTATTTTTGCCACAAATACTACTGAAATGATTAATATAGATTACCTCAATTTTCTTGAAAATATCCTAACCGAAAATCGAAAAAATAAATTTTTAAAAGTTCTCGAAAACCGTACTAAGCATTTTACTGTTGTTGTCGAAGATATTTTTCAGATGCATAATACAAGTGCTGTAATGCGTAGTTGTGAAGTTTTTGGAATCCAGGAGCTTAATGTTATCGAGCAACGTTATGGTAAAAGAATCGATAAGGAAATAGCGATGGGAGCTCAAAAATGGGTTGATATTAATACATTTGATAGTATTACCAATTGTGTAGATACATTAAAAAGCAAAGGATATCAAATTATTGCTACCACACCTCATGAAAATGATTGTTTGCTGGAAGATTTTGATGTTACAAAACCTAGTGCTTTGTTTTTTGGTACAGAAAGAGATGGCTTATCTGAGGAGATTTTGCGAAAAGCAGATGGATTTCTTAAAATTCCGATGGTAGGTTTTACAGAAAGCCTGAATATCTCAGTTTCGGCAGCGATAATTATTCAGAATCTAACAAACAGATTGCGAAATACAGATATCGATTGGCATTTATCGGATGATGAAATCCTGGAGAAACGTTTGGCTTGGGCCAAAAACTCAATTAAAGATATCAAGCGCATCGAAGCCCGATATTTTGAAGAGAATCCTGAATAAAAAATCCCCCAATTAATTAGTATAATTGGGGGATTTTTTTTGAGTTTTCAGTTTCAGTTTTCAGTCTCAAAATGTTAATTGAGACTGAATATACTGAGACTCTAGATTATTTAACGATAACCCATTCGCCTGAAGCGATTAAGCTTTCTGCTTTTTTAAATTTCATCGTTTCAACTGTTCCAGTAGCAACTTGTTGTACTGTAACGTTATCATTACGATTTATTTTAGGCATATCCCTAGTAATAGTTTCTGTAACTTGACGTTGCTGAGTTTCTCCAGCTTCGCGGTTGATATCTTCACTATTTTCGATTTCGTCTTTACTTAATTTATAATTTTCTTTCTGACGAACTTCTCTTGCTTCATGAATTTCCGGAACGTTTTGAGCTGGTAAATCACCTTTAAATAAGAATGAAATTACTTCTCTGTTTACGTTATCTAGCATTGCACGGAATAAATTAAAAGCTTCTAATTTATAGATAAGCAATGGATCTTTTTGCTCGTGAACGGCTAATTGAACAGATTGTTTCAATTCGTCCATTTTACGTAAGTGTTTTTTCCAAGCTTCGTCAACGATAGATAAAGTGATGTTTTTCTCGAAATCAGCAATTAGTTGAGCACCTTCAGTTTCGTATGCTTTTTTAAGATCAGTAACAACATTTAATGTTTTGATACCATCTGTAAACGGAACTACGATACGCTCAAATTGATTGTTTTTCTCTTCATAAACTCCTTTAATGATAGGGAAAGCTTCTCTAGCACTACGTTCTGTTTTCTCTGTATAGAATGATAAAGCTTCTTTGTATACTTTTCCTGTGATTTCAATATCTGATAATTTGTTGAAATCTGCATCAGAAATTGGAGAAGTGATTCCGAAATAACGAATCAAATCAAACTCAAAAGTTTTGAAATCATTTGTTACTTTATTGTTGCTTACGATTAATTCGCAAGTATCGTAAAGCATGTTTGCGATATCTAGTTTTAAACGCTCTCCAAACAATGCGTGACGACGACGTTTGTAAACTACTTCACGTTGTGAGTTCATAACGTCATCATATTCTAATAAACGCTTACGAACACCAAAGTTGTTTTCTTCTACTTTTTTCTGAGCACGCTCGATAGATTTAGTCATCATAGAATGCTGAATAACTTCACCTTCTTGTAATCCCATTCTATCCATTACTTTGGCAACTCTTTCAGAACCAAATAAACGCATTAAGTTATCTTCTAGAGAAACATAGAATTGAGAACTTCCTGGGTCACCCTGACGACCAGCACGACCACGTAACTGTCTGTCTACGCGACGAGAATCATGACGTTCTGTACCAACGATTGCTAAACCTCCGGCAGCTTTAACCTCTGGAGATAATTTAATATCGGTACCACGACCAGCCATATTGGTTGCAATGGTTACTACTCCAGGTTTTCCTGCTTCTTCTACGATTTGTGCCTCCTGCTTGTGCATTTTAGCATTCAATACATTGTGTGTAACACCTCTCATTTTAAGCATACGGCTTAATAACTCAGAGATTTCTACAGATGTTGTTCCAATTAAAACTGGTCTTCCAGCTTTAGATAATTCAGTTACATCTTCGATTACAGCATTGAATTTTTCACGTGTAGTTTTGTAAATGTAATCTTCTTTGTCTATTCTTGACATTGGACGATTCGTAGGAATCTCAACTACATCTAATTTATATATTTGCCATAACTCACCAGCTTCTGTTACTGCAGTACCCGTCATACCGCCTAATTTGCTGTACATTCTAAAGTAGTTCTGTAAAGTAACAGTTGCAAAAGTTTGAGTTGCAGCTTCGATTTTTACATTTTCTTTAGCCTCTATCGCTTGGTGTAATCCGTCAGAATAACGTCGACCATCCATGATACGACCTGTTTGCTCATCAACAATCATAATTTTGTTGTCCATGATAACGTATTCTACATCTTTTTCAAAAAGTGCATACGCTTTTAACAGTTGAGTTAAAGTGTGGATACGCTCGCTTTTTACACCAAAATCCTGGAATAATCTTTCTTTGGCTTCAGCTTCAGCGTCTTTATCTAATTTTTGTTTTTCAATTGCAGCGATTTCAGTTCCGATATCTGGTAATACGAAAAAGTCTGCATCTGTATCTCCTGAAAGGAATTTGATCCCGTTATCAGTTAATTCAACTTGATTGTTTTTTTCTTCAATTACGAAGTATAAAGCCTCATCAACTTTATGCATTTCACGGTTGTTGTCCTGCATGTATTGATTTTCGGTTTTCTGAAGTAATTGTTTAATTCCTTCTTCACTCAAAAATTTAATTAAAGCTTTATTTCTAGGTAAACTTCTGTAAGCTCTTAATAATAAGAAACCACCATCTTTAGTGTTTCCTTCTTTTATTAATTTTTTAGCTTCAGCTAAGAATCCATTTGCCAATTGACGTTGTAAACTTACTAAGTTTTCAATTTTTGGCTTCAATTCATTAAATTCATGACGGTCTCCTTGAGGAACTGGACCAGAAATGATAAGTGGTGTTCTTGCATCATCAATTAATACAGAATCGACCTCATCGACAATTGCATAATTGTGTTTTCTTTGTACCAAGTCATTTGGCGAATGCGCCATATTATCTCTTAGGTAGTCAAATCCGAATTCGTTATTTGTTCCGTAAGTAATGTCTGCATCATACGCTTTCTTTCTTTGTTCTGTACTTGGTTGGTGGTTATCGATACAATCAACAGTTAAACCGTGAAATTCGAATAAAGGCGCTTTCCATGTACTATCACGTTTTGCAAGGTAATCATTCACCGTTACTAAGTGAACTCCGTTTCCTGTCAAAGCATTTAAGTAAAGCGGAAGTGTAGCAACTAATGTTTTACCTTCACCTGTTTGCATTTCGGCAACTTTACCTTCGTGCAATACCATACCACCAATTAACTGAACATCATAATGAATCATGTCCCATGTAATTTCTTTACCAGCAGCATTCCATTTGTTAGCCCAAGTAGCTTTATCACCTTCAATAGTAACATAAGTTTTTGAACCTGAAAATTCGCGGTCTTTTGGAGTTGCAGTAACCTCGATAAAAGAATTGTCTTTAAAACGACGTGCTGTTTCTTTTACTACAGAAAACGCTTCTGGAAGAATTTCCAATAATGTTTTCTCTGAGATTTCGTAAGCTTCTTTTTCTAAAGTATCTATAGCTTCGTAAATGTCTTCTCTTTTGTCGATATCTTCAATGCTTTCTACTTCTGTTTTTAGAGAAGCGATTTTAGCATCTTTTTCGGCTCTTGCGTCCTTTATCTTTTGTTTAAAAAATACGGTCCTGGCTCTTAGCTCGTCATGAGACAAAGCGATAAGGCTAGTTTCGAAAGTTTTAATTTTGTTTAAATAAGGTTGTAAAGCTTTGACATCTTTTTGTGATTTATCACCTACAAAGACTTTAATAATACTGTTAATGAAACTCATGATCTGTTGGTATTTCTATAATTTATCTAAATGTGTAAATTTAAACAAAAAAAAAGCCTCTTTTTTGAGACTTTTTCTTTGGGGTTACTTTTTAATATTCATCCTCGTTCCAAAGATAATCTTCGTCTGTTGGATAATCCGGCCATATTTCTTCCATTGATTCATATATCTCACCCTCGTCTTCAATTGACTGCAGGTTTTCTACTACTTCTAATGGAGCTCCTGCTCTAATAGCGTAGTCTATAAGTTCGTCTTTGTTAGCAGGCCACGGTGCATCACTTAAATATGATGCTAATTCTAATGTCCAATACATGTTTTGTCAATTTAGTTTGTGCAAAAATAATTTTTTTACTGAGAAAGACAAGTAAAAAACGATTTATTTTAGTAAAATTTAAGAACGTCTCTTGTTATAATCCAATATTTAAATTCCAAATCCCAAAAAGGGAAGGTAAAATCGCAATATTTTGAATTTTTAAACCCCAAAAATTAAATTAAAAATTCCAAAAGGAATCTAAAATTTCCAATATTTTGGAACTTTGTATATGATTTAAATTCGCATAATTTTTAAATTATTTCTTTGGAATTTGGGATTTTAAAAAATTGGAATTTAAGAAAGTTTACTTTCTCGGAATCCATTTCACTTCATCCGCTTTTAAGTCAGAAGACAACTTTCGTGCCAAGACAAAAAGGTAGTCAGAAAGTCGGTTTAAGTACTGTATTGCTATTTCCGGAACAGTCTCATTATGACTTAAATGTACTGCCAATCGTTCGGCACGACGACAAACGCAACGCGCGATGTGACAATATGACACGGTTTGATGTCCGCCTGGTAAAACAAAGTGGGTCATTTGCGGAAGCGATTCTTCCATGGTATCGATTTCATTTTCAAGTAATTCGATATCCGAAGGTACAATGCCAAGATTTTTAAGACGTAATTCTCCGTTTTTTAGTACTTCTTTTTCTACCGGAGTGGCTAGAATTGCTCCAACGGTAAATAAGCGGTCTTGAATTTCGATTAAAATGTTCTTATAATGCACATTCATTTCCTGATCACGTATGAGACCTATATAAGAGTTAAGTTCATCAACGGTTCCGTAACTGTCAATACGGATATGGTCTTTAGGAACGCGGGTTCCGCCAAAAAGTGCGGTAGTTCCTTTGTCTCCTGTTTTTGTATATACTTTCATTATTTTTAGGTGCTGAGTTTCTAAGATTCTGAGATACTAAGTTTTTACTTTTTATTCGATTAAACAATTAACCAAATAAACAGTTAAACTATTTTTTAATAGTAGCGTCGCTTTCAACAACACCATCGCGCAAACGAATGATGCGGTGTGCGTAGGCAGCAATATCCTCTTCGTGGGTAACCAGAATTACAGTATTTCCTTGTGCATGAATATCATCAAAAAGTTTCATGATTTCTACAGAGGTTTTACTATCTAAATTTCCGGTTGGTTCATCGGCAAGAATGATAGATGGTTTGTTAACCAATGCTCTTGCAATTGCTACACGTTGTCGTTGTCCTCCCGAAAGCTGATTCGGCTGATGGTCCATTCTATCGGCAAGATTTACTTGTTTTAATACTTGGGTAGCGCGAACAACTCGTTCGGATTTTGAGTAGCCAGCATAAATCATAGGTAAGGCAACATTGTCTAGTGCGGTAGTTCTTGGTAAAAGGTTGAAAGTTTGGAAAACAAATCCAATTTCTTTATTTCTAATTTCTGCCAATTCATCATCTTTCATCTGGCTTACATCTTTTCCGTTAAGGATATAAGTTCCAGAAGTCGGAGTGTCTAAACATCCCAATAAGTTCATTAATGTTGATTTTCCTGAACCCGACGGTCCCATTAAAGCAACATATTCCCCTTTATTTATTTCTAAATCAATTCCTTTTAAGACATAAACAATTTCGTTTCCAAGTACAAAATTTCGTTTAATATTAGTGATTTTAATTAATGGATTTGCCATTGGAGTTTATGATTGTTGTCCCGAAGTTTCGGGATAATTTTTAG
>NZ_NCWQ01000019.1:0-53604 GCF_002156885.1 Flavobacterium sp. AJR
AAAATATATAATTACTTTGAATGCGCCAAATATATTTAGATAAAAATTAGATATTTAATTTTTAATCACAAATAAAATTATATTTAGTTCAAAAAAACTAATAAATTATTACTATAATGCACTTTTAAAAGCCTTACTAAAGAAATAAAGTAATCGATAACAACTACCAGCCATTAATGTTAAAAAAATTCTTATTTTTGTAACTTACTAATAAAAAGACTACTGCTGCATGAGCGAAAAAATAACTATTTATGATATTGCCGAAAGATTAAATATCACTGCTGCTACTGTATCTAGAGCATTAAATAATAATCCTAAGATCAAAGAAAGTACGCGTAAGTTAGTTATAGAAACAGCTGCTGCGATGAACTACAAACAAAACAGACTTGCTCTTGCTCTACAGAGTGGAAGAAGCAATAATGTAGGTGTTATTGTTCCTCGTATTGATAGTAACTTTTTTGCCTCGGTAATTAGAGGTATTGAAGAAGAATTACACCCACATGGTTTTCATGTTATTATTTGTCAAACTCATGAAAATCCAAAAAGAGAAAATGAAAACTTACATACATTACTTGATGCTCAGGTAGATGGAATTTTAATGTCGGTTACCGATGTTACAAATGAAAACGATACAGCATTTATGAATATCGTTAACAATAACGTTCCGCTAATATTTTTTGATAGAAAAAAAGACATCAACGGAGTAAGTTCTGTAACAATCGATGACTTTAAAGGTGGATACGAAACTACCAAACATCTTATTAATCAAGGATGTAAATCTATTGCACATTTTTCTGGAGACCAGTCGCTGGAAATTTTCAAAAACAGGTTTCTTGGTTACAAACAGGCTTTATTAGATTCTGGATTAACATTTGACGAAAAATATGTTATCCAATCCAAGAGTAGTGTTGATGCAGGAAAAGAAGCATTAGATATTTTAATGCAATACGATACGCCACCAGATGCAATATTTTCTTCGAGTGATTTTGCAGCTTTGGGAGCAATTCAGGAATTGAGAGCCAGAGATATTAATATTCCTGCCGATTTTTGTGTTGCTGGTTTTAGTAACGAACCTTTTACTAAATTCATGGAATTATCTATAACTTCTGTAGATCAGTCTCCATTGGAAATGGGTAAAATGTCGGCTCGTGTTTTCTTAGAACAAATGGAGAAAACAGATAAAATCATGATCGAAAAAAAGGTAGTCCTGAAGCCTGAATTACACATCCGTAAATCATCTGCAAGAACTACCTCTTAGTTTTTTATTTTAACCATATAAGTTATGTAAGTTCATTTAAGCGAAATGTTTATAAAACTTATATTTCCTTACATAACTTATATCGTTGGTAATTTTATCTTAAAGCGAAACCCCACGTTTCCAAGGAATAAAATCGTTTTGATTTAAAATCGCAGCTTTGGTTTTGATCTTACCACTTGCTACATTTATTATAAATTCTAACATTTCATCACCCATTTCTTCGATAGATTTTTCTCCTGTAATGATTCCGCCTGTATCAATATCGATAATATCCGACATTTTTGCAGCCAACTCAGAGTTTGATGAAATTTTTACAACTGGTGCAATTGGGTTTCCTGTTGGAGTTCCTAAACCTGTTGTAAACAAAACCATATTTGCTCCAGAACCAACCATTGCCGTAGTACATTCTACATCATTTCCTGGAGTACAAAGCAAGTTTAAACCTGGTTTTGTAATATATTCTCCATAATCCGAAACACCTACAATTGGCGAAGTTCCTCCTTTTTTGGCAGCACCAGCCGATTTCATTGCATCGGTAATTAAACCATCTTTTATATTTCCTGGTGAAGGGTTCATATCAAATCCAGAACCTGCATCGACAACCGTTTTTTCATACCATTTCATCAATTCCAAGAAACGTTTTCCGCTCTCGTCCTCTACACAACGGTTTACCAACTCCTGCTCTACTCCACATAATTCTGGAAACTCCGAAAGAATTGTAGTTCCTCCTAAAGCAGCCAATAAATCGGATGTTATTCCTAATGTTGGGTTCGCCGAAATTCCTGAAAATCCATCAGAACCACCACATTCCAATCCAATTTTTAATTTAGACAATGGAGCTGGCGTTCTTTGTATTTCATTCGCTTTTTTAATAGCTTCAAATGTATCTTTTACAACGCTACTAAGCATTGCCTCGATAGTTCCTATTTGTTGCTGGTCATAAATTAAAACAGGCTTTTTACTGTTAGGATTTATCTCGTCCAGAGCATCTTTAAAAATCTGAATTTGAAGATTCTGACATCCTAAACTCAATACGGTTGCCCCTGCCACGTTAGGATTGTTTACATAACCAGCCAACAATTTGGCTAAACTATGCGAATCCTGACGAATACCACCACATCCACCTTGATGGGTGATGAATTTTACTTCGATATTATTGAATAAATTAGAATCATTAGAAGCTGCTTCATTACTAGCACCACCACTTTCTGACTTTACCAAAGAGCGAAGTAATAACTGGTAATCATTCTCTTTCGGTTTCATTAATTCCTTCTCGAAAATATCTTTTAGGATTTCGATATTTCTGTTTTCACAAAAAACCAATGGAAAAAACAACCAAACATTTTCAGTTCCTACTTGCCCATCTTCTCTATGATATCCATCAAAAGTTCTGTCTTTCCATTTATCGATATTCGGAACAGTCCAGCCAATCGATTCTGTTTTTTCGAATACTTTTGCGCTTTCATGTTTTACATTACTTATCGTAAGTACATCTCCTTTTACAATCGTTTGACTTGCTCTTCCGACCAAAACACCATACATAATAATTTTTTCGCCTGACGCAAAATCAGACAAAGCAATTTTATGTTTCATTTTCACATCAGTTTTAATAGTGATATCTTCACCTTCAAAATTGATGACCTCACCAGCTGAAAGATTTACCAAAGCTACCGCTACATTATCGGTAGGATGAACTTTTATTATTTTTTTTTGAGTTGCCATGATTAAACGTTCTGAGTTGTTGTATTTAATTGTTTTTGGAAATTAGCAAAACCATTCTCAATTCCGTTTGCATCAATTTCCTCTAATGCTATTGTAATTGCTTTTGTCAAGCCCAGAATCAGCGTTAAATCTTCATCCCAGAAACTTTTATTCTGCAAAGTAAGTCGTGCAATTTTCTCATAATCATCGGATTTCCAAAGTCCATCAAAGAAAATAACAATATCCTCACTATCATTAATTGGTAAAGCTTGATTTTGCCAAGTGCCTTTATAAAAACGAATCAAACAAGCAAAAGCAAACGTTAAATGAATTGGAAGCTTGTTGTGAATTGCAACATATTCGACTAAACTTGGCAAAACACGAACTTTAAATTTCGAAATAGAGTTCAATGCAATACTGGATAGTAAATGCTTTATAAATGGATTTCTAAAACGATCCAAGACTTCATCAGAGAAGCTTATTAGCTCGTCTTTGTCCATGTTTAATGTTTCGTTTATTTCATCAAAAACGGCTTTATTTACAAAGTCACCTGTAAATGGATTATCTACTGTTTCTTTTACCGTTTCATTTCCATAAAGAAGAGAAAACGGAACCATTGCAGTATGTGCACCATTTAAAATTCTAACTTTACGAGTTCTATACGGTTGCATATCGGCAACAATTTTCACATCCAGATTGGTTTTCTCAAACGGAAGTTTTACCTTCAATTTATCATCCCCTTCTATAACCCACAAAAAGAATGTTTCGGCACTTACAATCAAATTATCTGAGTAATCCAACTGTTTGTTGTATTCTTCAATTTGATCTTTTGGATAACCCGGAACAATACGGTCTACCAATGTATTATGAAAAGTACAATGATTTAAAAGCCATAATGTAAAATCTACTTCAAGGCTCCAATCTGCACAATATTTTAATATAATTTCTTTTAAAGTATCAGAGTTATAATTGATTAATTCGCAAGGAATAATCGTTAATCCTTTAGACTTATCCCCATTAAAATGTTTGAATCTTTCGTGTAAAAGCACCGTTAATTTAGCAGGAAATGAAACTGGCGGTTGCATTGTAGGCTTATCACTAGCAATATATTCTATACCTGCTTCGGTAGTATTAGAAATGATAAAAGCTAATTCTTCTTCTTTGGCTAAAGCCAAAAACTCATTAAAAGAAGCATAAGGATCAACTGCTTTTACAATATTTGTAATCAATTCTTTTTCCTGAATTTCTTCTCCTTTTTTTATCCCTTTCATGAATAATGTGTACAAACCATCCTGGTCGTTAATCATATTAACCAAGCCTTTATCAATAGGCTGTACAACAGCAATTCCTGCATTAAAATTGGCATCTTGATTCAGTTTCTGAAAAGCAAATTCTACAAATGCTCTCAAAAAATTTCCTTCTCCAAATTGAACAATTTTTATTGGAAGTTTATCGGATAATCCTATATTTTCTCTATTTAGTTTTTTCATTATTATAACTTAAAGTGTTGTATATAATCGAATTAAAAGTTCCAAACCTTCAGTTGTAAAAGAAACATTATACTTGCTGTCAACAAAACTTGTTGTGAGGACTGGCAGGTTTTATTCTGCAAGAATAATGCTCTATTACAACTTAAAAATCAAAAAAACATTTAAAAACAATCTTTAGGAATCTCAGTTCCGTATTTTATTTTCTAATTTTTTTAATAATCTCAAGAACTTCACTGACTTTGTTTTTTAGTCCTTCAAAATCCTTGTTGTCTATTATTTCTTTTGAGATTAATTGCGAACCAATTCCCACGCAAGTTGCACCAGCATTAAGCCAGGATGACAAACTTTCTTCGGTTGGAAAAACTCCACCCGTAGGCATAATACTCGTCCAGGGAGATGGTCCTTTTATTCCTTTTATAAATTCTGGTCCATAAGTATCTGCTGGAAATAATTTCACGATTTCGCAACCTAATTCTTCGGCTTTGGCAATCTCGGTAAGTGTGCCACAACCTGGTGACCATAATACTTTACGACGATTACAAACTATTGCTATATCTTCTCTAAGTACTGGCGTTACAATAAAATTAGCTCCCAATTGCATGTATAATGAAGCTGCTGCGGCATCGGTAACTGATCCTACACCCAGAATCATTCCGGGCAATTCAGCCAAAGCATATTTATTTAAAGCCCCAAACACTTCAAAAGCAAAATCACCACGACTCGTAAATTCCATTAATCTAGAACCTCCATCGTAACACGCTTTTAATACTTTCTTACTTATCTCTATATCTGAATGAAAAAAAAGCGGAATCATACCGTTTTCTTTCATTGTCGTAGCTACTTCTATTCTTGAATATTTTGCCATTTTTATATTATTTAACCTGTTTAGTATAATTATTTTCTAACACATAGAATCATAGTTTGCATAGTCTAAAAAAGACGTTTCACTCAAAATAAATCACATAGCACTATGCGAAAAAATTATAATTTTCTTGAAATACCCTCAGTTTTAATTTTAAATCTATCCCGTCCCGAGGTTTCGGGATCGGGACTATGTGTTAAATATTTTTTTATTAATTATACCCAAGGCATGATTATTTATCTTGATACTAATCCTGCCGAATTACCATCTAGCATATTTTCAACTTCTTTTAACGTAACCAAATTATAATCGCCTGCAATGGTATGTTTTAAGCAACAAGCTGCAACTGCAAAATCTAATGCTCTTTGGTTATTATTTGGGTATTCCAGTAATCCGTAAATTAATCCTCCCATAAAAGCATCGCCACTTCCTACACGATCCACGACTGGTGTTACCTCTTGCACGGCAGCCTGATAAATTGCTTTTCCGTCAAATAATACACCTCCAATTCTCTGGTGAGATGCGCTTACAGAATAGCGTAAAGTTGTTGCGACAGTTTTTAAATTCGGAATCAGTTCAAATAACTTACTGTACAAAACAGGAAGTGATTTCTCATCCTGATAATTAGGGTTTACTTTAGGGATTCCAAGCATGAAATATGCCGTATCAATATCTCCTAAAATAACATTGCTATATTGTAACATCTCTGGCATAACATCGCTTGGAGCTTTGCCATATTGCCATAATTTTGATCTATAATTTAAATCACATGAAATCGGAATTCCCATTTTATGAGCCACTTTAATAGCTTCAAGACAAGCTTCGGCAGCACTTTGGGAAATTGCTGGAGTAATTCCGCTCCAATGAAACCAATTTGCCCCTTCTAAAACTTTCTCCCAATCGATTAATCCTTTTTCAATAGTTGCCATCGAGCTATGCGCACGGTCATAAACTACATTGCTTCCGCGTGTTCCTGCACCTGTTTCCAGAAAATAAATCCCTAAGCGTTCTCCCCCATAAATTACATTTTGGGAAGCCACATTCATTTTTCGCATTTCTTTTACTGCCGAAGCACCGATTTCGTTTTCGGGTAATCGTGTTACAAACTCAGCATTTAAACCATAATTAGCCAAAGACACGCAAACATTAAATTCGCCTCCGCCATAATTAGATCCAAATGTTTTAGCTTGAGAAAAACGGAGGTGTCTCTCTGTCGAAAGACGCAACATAATTTCACCGAATGCAACTACTTTATTCATTATAAATACTTATTAATATTATTTATTTACCATAAATGGTTTGAAATTTTCACCATTAAGAGATTAAGAAAAATTAAGTTTTAGCTCTTAATAGTTATTTTTTTGCCACAGATTTCAAGGATTAAAAGGATTTTCTGCATTGTCTATAAAGCAACGCGGATAACACAGATTTGCTAAAGCAAAGACGCTGATAAAAACGGATTTTTAAAACCTTAATTTTTCTTAATGCCTTAATGGTTCAAACCTTTGCGAACTTTGCGTAAATCTTAGCGTGCTTTGCGGTTAAATTTATATCCAAATCCTAATTTATAAATGCTTTTAAAAGTGGGCAATTATATTGCTTGAATGTTTTTGTTGTACTATACACAGAATAAAAATCGGTAATTTCTTTTCCTGATTTAAAAGCAGTAAGATTAGCAGCGGGTGAAATATCAGAATTTCGATAATAATCATAATAATTACATTCAAAAATCATTAAACTAGCCACTGCCTTTTCTTCTTTATTTTTAGACAATTTCAATGCCTTTTCATAATACATTTTAGCTAGCGTACATCGATAATAATTTGAATTTTGATACATCATCTCAGCATCATAATTATTTCCTCCATATATATAATCAGAATCCGTTTCTCCAATTCTAGAAGACCAGTCATAAGCAAGCATCATCCAAGAATTACCCCAATAGGAAACATTAAAATAAGCATGCGCTAATAGTAAATTGCTTGTGGCAGTATTCTCTTTTTTTAACTCAATTAATCTAGCTACAAATTCAGCTTTATTAAAACGATAACTAAACTTTCTTTCCTTAGCTTTTTGCAACACCTTCGGAACAAATGGATCTTCATTAAGATTATTTTTATACTCGTAGTTTTTCTGCCAGAAATTAGCTGGCATACTAGCAAAAACCTGATAGGCTATTGCTAAATTATTTTTCCTGAAAGCAATCGTTCCTTTTACATCTCTATAAAAATTTACATCTGGTGCCGTAGTTCCTGCACAAATGTATTTCTCAAACGGTGTTTTATCCTCTTTTTGATACAATTCAATCAGGTTATCCATATCCTCTAGAGTTGCATATCGCTCAAAGTAGCCAGTATATTCGTAAAAAGATGGTGCATAATAATACCAGGAATCAGATGCTTCTTTTTTAAGATTAGATTTTAAAAATAATAAACCAGCTATCGCTTTATCTCCTTGTTTAGAAAATTCATCACTTGCAATCCGATACAAACTATACAAGTTTTTAAGTAAACTAACATCCTCTTCAACTAAATCCTCTATTACATTAAAATATTTAAAGAGATTATTTTGGGTGTTTTTATCTTGTAAATTATCTTGTTTTAATGCCACAAGAGCCAACTGAATATTTTTTTGCAATTGGATTGAAACATTAGCATTAACAGAAATCATGTTGACATATTTTTTTCCCAAGTCTATTTCATCATCTATAAAACACAGTTGAGCAATTGCTGACGCAATAAAATCTTTCTGTTCTCCTGAAACTTCGTCATGAACATCAATTAAAAACTGTTTTAACTCTCTTAGATAAAAAATGTCTTTATTAAAATTATCTGCTTTGGCTTTTTCATAATTATCATACCAACTCATTTTATCAAAACTTACTGCCGGAATTTTATTAACGGAATATTTGGGAGTAAAAATCCAATCTTCGAGTTTATTTATCTCTCTTTGAACTAAAAAACTAAAATAAATGCTATTAGGATCGAATTTATAGATTTGTTTTATAGTATTTAAGTCTGGAGCAGGATTACGCAAACTTTCGATAATCAAAATCATGTTTCGTTCATCATCATTCTTTGCCAATCTTAGTGTAGCGGCAGTTTGCTTAAAATTGTAATGCTGCATTACCGCAAATGATTTATCATCACAAGAAGCAAAAACTTTACTCAGTAAATAATTTTGAAGAGGAAAATCATCAATACATAAGGCTTTATAATACAATGCCCAAGGTTCTAAAATCGTATTATTATTGTTAGCAAAATAAGTATCGTATAAACGGATTACTTCGGCTTTGTCTGAGCTATAAAAACGATCTCTAAGAACAAGAAATGCGTAGCGCTGTTTTAAAAAAGGATCTTTGGCAGACAAAATCTTTTTATTATAATCACCTATTGCAACAGTGTTTACGTTTTCCGGATAACTGTTTATTCCGCTCCAAGATTCCCATTTTGAACTTGGAACATTATTATATTCTAATTTTTTAGCTAATACTAAATAGTCTAAGAAGGGTTTATTTTTTAAACGCAACAAAGTTGCGATAAAAGTATTCTTTGCAAAAACTTGCTTTAAGGTATTGGTTTGATAAGCTGCTTGGAATTTATCAGAATCTGTTTCGTATAAAATTGTATAAATATCTGATGTAGAAACGTTTGCTCCTATTTTTTTCTGCCATTCAATACAATTTAATTCCTGATCTTTATTAGAAACCTGGCTAATCTCATGATAACTATTAGCTGAATAACAAAAATAATGCAGTTTTAAGAACCCATCTCTTTCTGATTTAAACAAGGCTAAACGACTCGTTTCTGCCGATTCATACCATCCGCAAGCAAACGAAGCCTGAAAAATAAACAGTAAAACTAAACTACTGAAAACGCGCATAATACCCGGATATGTTTTTGATGCCATAATCGTGGATGTATTTTTTATCAAAAGAAAAGAAAGTAACCTTTGTATGATTATCAAATGGTATTCTGTTTTTTATAATCGAAATCATTTTATTTATCTCCTCATCTGAGATTTTTTCAATTCTTATCTCATCCCCATTTCGCAAGTACGTCTGCCCTATCAAAACATCATCTTGAAGTTGATATTTATTATCAGCTACTTTTTTAAACCGTGTAGAATCTTTAACAAACTCTTCATAATCAGAAACGATACCTTTAAATTCATTTCCTCTAAAAACGACCGACCAACTATATAAAGGTAATGCAATATCTAAATCCAGATCATAATCACTATGTGTTATGTATTTTTCTAATTCATCACTTGTACCAATTGAGTTCTTCGTTTTATAATCATTAGGACTTGATAAATTGTAACACATTAATAACCCACGATCTACAGGGGGAGTTCCAGCTTTTTCACAATATTTATATTGCCATAATCTTATGGTTGCAGATAATTGGGAACTTTTAAATTCTTTTTTAACTTGTTGTAATAAATAAAAATAATTGTCCTTGGATTTTTCTGTCCAATCACAATCAATTAAAATCTCTTCAAAATTGGGTTTTAACTTAGCTAATTCAATTGCTTTTATGGAATCTAAATCTAATGCTTTTTTAATCTGCCCATTTTGCTTCCCATAATCTGAATATACAATAGTACTGGCTCTCTTATATGCCTTTTCTTTATTATAATTGAGTCCAATTTCTGTTATCCTTTTCTGGATTCTTCTGGCTAAACTATCTAATTGTACTTTATTTGCCTTCAAAACAACTTCATTAGTAATAAAAACACTTGGCGTAATTTCTGGATTACTTTCATTCAGATCTATTCGGCTTATCGTTGCAACAGGAAGAGGTTCATTGGTATATGGATTCCAATCCACATCAAAAAACCGAACATACATGTGTTTTACATTTAAATTCTTACAAATATAATCTTCTTCTTTATCAAAATAAGCACTTGTTTTCCAATAACAAAAAGAACGAACGACTTCTTTCTTTTCATCGCATCCAGAGCTATTTATTACCACAAACAACAGTATAATAATTAAGCTTTTCATTTTTTAATAATACTTACAATTTTAAAGCTAAAGTAATGCATAAAAGAATAAGGTTCTTTATTTTTTTTAAACAATTTTAAGTTTCGATTGCTACCTTTGCAAAAAAAATAAACATGTCAAACATTTATATCGGGTATCACTTTACAATTGAACCTAAAGAGTTAGGATCAGAAATACTAATTGCCGAATTAGGCGAGAAAGCATTTGAGAGTTTTACTGAAACCGAAACTGGGATTTCTGCATTTGTTCAAAAGGATTTATGGGACGAAGCTATCCTGGAAGATATTCATATTTTACAATCGGATGAATTTAAAATTGAATATACATTCGAAGAAATCGAGCAAGTAAACTGGAACGAAGAATGGGAAAAAAACTTCGAACCTATCGATGTTGATGGAAATTGCCACGTACGTGCTCCTTTTCATCCAAAAACTGATGCCGAGTTTGATATTGTAATTGAACCAAAAATGAGTTTTGGAACTGGTCATCACGAAACAACTCACATGATGATTCAGCATTTATTAGAAATGGATGTTAACGGAATGAAAACGCTTGATATGGGTTGTGGAACTGCTATTCTTGCTATTCTTGCCGAAATGAAAGGCGCGCAACCAATCGATGCTATTGATATTGATAACTGGTGTTATTTAAACTCTATAGAAAACGCTGAACGCAATAATTGCAAGCATATCACCGTTTACGAAGGTGATGCAGCTTTATTAGCAGGTAAAAAATATGATTTGATTATTGCTAATATCAACCGTAACATATTACTAAATGATATGCAAAGTTATGTTGATTGTCTGAATCCAAAAGGGACTTTATTATTAAGTGGTTTTTATGAAGAAGACATCCCTTACATTGATGCATCATGCACTGAAAGAGGATTAGAATATGTTAAAAAATTTCAAAGAAATAATTGGGTTTCTTTAAAATATGTAAATTTGTAATTAATGAATTACAACAGTACAAAAAGCTGAAAAAATGAGTACTAAAGAAAAAGTAAGAGAAAAAGTTCGGGAAAAAGAAGCAATATCATTTAACAACGAAATTATTGTGTATAACGATGATGTAAATACTTTTGATCATGTAATCGAAACTTTAATTCGCGTATGTAATCATACACCTGAACAAGCAGAACAATGTTCGCTTATTGTACATTATAACGGAAAATGTACTGTAAAAACGGGATCGATGGATAAATTAAAACCACAATGCACCCAACTTTTAGAAGCTGGACTGAGCGCTGAGATTATTTAATTTAATTACCAATAATTTAAAAAATAGTGTAATTTATTCTATATTTGAATAAATTACACTATTTTTTTTATGGAAGAGTACGGGAAAATACTAATTATTGCAATGCCGATTTTTTTATTATTAATTATAATCGAGAAATCTTATGGTTTATATATAAAACAAGACCACGTTCCTTTAATCGATAGCGTCTCTAGCATAAGTTCTGGGATTACAAATTCGGTTAAGGATGTTCTCGGGCTTACAATTACCTTTATTTCTTATGAATGGCTGGTTTCTAAAATTGCTATTTATCATATCGAAACTACTGTCCTCACCTATCTTATCGGATTTTTTGTAATAGATTTTTATGGCTACTGGAGTCATCGTTTATCACATCAAATTAATTTTCTCTGGAACAAACATGCCATTCATCATAGTAGTGAAGAATTTAATTTGGCTTGTGCATTAAGACAACCTATTGCTAGTTTTGTAAATCTATTTACATTCTTGCTTATTCCCGCAGCATTACTTGGGATTCCCGCTAATGTTATTGCTATAACATTGCCTCTTCATTTGTTTTTACAGTTTTGGTATCACACTAAATATATCAAGAAAATGGGAGTTTTGGAGCATATATTGGTAACACCTTCTCATCACAGGGTTCACCATGCTATAAACCCTGAATATCTGGACAAAAACCATTCGCAGATTTTTATATTCTGGGATAAACTTTTTGGCACTTTTCAAGAAGAACTAGATACAGTTCCGCCTGTTTTTGGTATTACAAGACCCGCAAATACATGGAATCCGATCCGAATAAATTTTCAGCATTTGGCATTAATGATTAGTGATGCCTGGCGTGCCGAAAACTGGAAAGATAAATTCACAATTTGGTTTAAACCAACAGGTTGGCGTCCTGAAAATTTTGAAGAAAAATATCCTGTCAACAAAATCACCGATGTATATAACTACGCCAAGTACGGAACCGATAACTCTAACAAACTCATTTTTTGGTCGATTACCCAAGTTATGATAACATTGCTGTTTGTAAGTTACTTGTTTAGTAATATTGCCAAGATTGGTTTCCCAAATATCTTTTATTATGGCTTTTTTATTTTCATAACTATTTATAGTTATACTGAACTAATGGATAAAAACCGTTTTGCTATTTTATGGGAAAGCCTACGTTTACTAACTGTTCTAGCAATTATTCTTTATTTTGGGGATTGGTTTGGGCTTAATTCTGTTTTCCCCTTTGGTAATATCGTTGTTATCGGGTATCATATTATCTCTTTACTAGTCACGATTTATTTTGTAAAAGTCGATTTTAAAAACATAAAACCAGTTCTGGTAAACTCTTAAAAACAAATTATGAAAAGCCCCTTTCTTTTAAAATTCTATATTGGTTTTAGTTTTTTTTATCTTTTAATTCTTCTTTATAATCTTGAAAATATTGCTTGGTACTTAAAGGGATTACTCATCCCTATTTTATGGCTTGCTGTTTATTTTTCTGAAGACTTTCCTTCAAAAAAAATACTTCTTGGGGCTTTATTATTCTCATGGATTGGTGATGTAATTTTATTATTTGCCGATAAGGCCGAAATCTATTTTATATTAGGTTTGGTCGCTTTCCTGATATCTCACGTTATTTATATTATTCTGTTTAACAAACAAAACAAGCCAGATGTTCCCAAAAACAAAGGCCTTTTCTTTATTGGCTTGGGATTTATTTTAGTTTATTTAGCAACAATGCTTACCGTTTTATTACCAAAACTTGGCGATTTGCAACTTCCTGTTATTGTTTATGCATTAACTATTTCTACCATGCTTTTGTACGCTTTTAGCGGATATTTAATTTGGAAAAAACCTGCAAACACATACATTCTTGTTGGTGCTATTATTTTTGTGCTATCGGATAGTATCCTTGCAATGGATAAATTTTATGAACCTATTTATAAAAATTCCTTTTTTATAATGCTTACTTATCTTATGGCACAATATCTGATTGTAATTGGTATTTTAAAACTGAATTCAGTAAAAACAAAATAAAGTACTGATTACGCAGATTAAACAGATTTAAGCTTTTTTTGCACGCACATTTAGCAGATTTGGCAGATTTTTTTTTAATCACTTTTAATCTGTGGCTTATTTTATCAAAACCTTTTACATTTGCATCATAAAACTGTCAAAACATGAAAAAAATAGCTCTTTTTATCATTTTACTTATTACAGCCACATCTTGTGTGAGTACAAAATCTACTTTAAAAAATGTAGATGATAATGCGCCAAACTTAACTTTAAGCAAAGACAATACTTTTATAATCACTGAATATAGCAAAGACAAGAAATATGGTTATGACAAAGATTACCCTGTAAATATATTTTACAGAACATCTAAAGATGAAGTAATTAACCAACAACGCTTTTTAAACGCTCTGGCTGGACCAAATGGCGAAAAGATAACTTATACCAAACTTGAAAGTTGCTGCCCTTTCCCTAGCAAAAGAAGCGATATGGGAGCTGGTTTTCTTGATGTTTATGAATTAAAATGGGAAGGACAAAAAAAACCAATCAATTTATATCTTAATATCTACGAAAAAGGAGTTTTGATGGTTCCGCTTGGATTGACTTTAAAGAAATAGAAGAAAGACTTGTTTGTAGAAGCAAGACTAAAAGAGGGAAGATTTTATAGAACAATCTGAAAGCAAACAAACATAATTTAAACTAATAGTAATGTTCGGGATAGCATGTTTAATTTTGGTTATTTTACCAATACTATTTCAATTAATAGTTGGTTCGAAAACTATATTCTTCAAAAATTCTACTAAACTTAAATTTGGAAAAATAAGCCTAATAAGCTTTATCTCGCAAATAATATTTTCTATTGCTGCTATTTACATCGCCAATTATAATCTTTCAAAATATTTTGATGAGCATCCGAATTCAACAAGATGTGGAATGCCCTTTTTTGGAGTTTTAATGTCTATTATCTTTTTTATTATAGTCCTATGTATTCTAATACTTCTTCAGTTTTTTATTAAAATTTTAAAAGAAAGAAAAGCTAAATAAGATACTATATTTAAAACAAAAACTGCTTTCATAGTTTTCATAGCTTTATCAGTAATTGGTATTTCCGCATTATATCTTTTATCCAAATTCTGATTTTTTATCCTCGTTGCTTTCGGGTTTAATTGCTATCGATTCTGCAAGAGTTGTTTCATTATTATTTTATCTATAGTAACGTTTTATTATTGGAAGCTTTCGAGAATTACTGATAAAATAAACTTCAAAAAATTCGTACTTCATCTTTTGCTAACCATTCCAGGGGTTTTGCTTACTAAAGTTAAAATATACCACCTACTCGGTTTCCATTATCTTTATTTTGATTTTTTTATATCTAGAATTCAAATACTAATTGGCATTCAAATACTTATAAATATTCTTTTTTTACTTACACAAATTCTGTTTGGGATTTTCTATATAAAACTTAGGAAGAAACTACTTGTTGGCAACAAGTAATGCCAAAAACTTTTAGACGTACAAATACACCAAAGAAAAACATAAAGAACCAGATAGGCTATATATGATAAATGTCATTGATTAGTTTATTTCAATGCCTTAATATTGCCCCGATAAAAGTGGAAATCATTTTTTAAGAAAGCTGGTTTTCATGAATTTACAGAGTGACCAATGGAAGCTCCTGAAAATCCATGAAAAAGCATTTTAAACAAAAAATAGTACATGAATAGTGCAAAGAGGCTTCTTAAAAAAAACTTAATTCTTAATCTGTAAATCGCAAATCCTAACTACCTTTGCACTTTCAAAAATTACAAACTATGAACATACAACATATTCCACAAATTAAGCATACAGATAGCGGTAACTTCTTTTTACTTGCAGGGCCTTGCGCCATAGAAGGTGAAGAAATGGCAATGCGTATTGCTGAAAAATTAATCGGTATTACCGACAAACTTCAGATTCCTTATGTTTTTAAGGGATCATTTAAAAAAGCTAACCGTTCTAGAATCGATAGTTTCTCTGGAATCGGTGATGAAAAAGCATTAAAAATCTTAAGAAAAGTTTCTGAAACATTTCATGTTCCTACTGTAACTGACATTCATACTAATGAGGATGCAGATATGGCCGCTCAATATGTAGATGTTTTACAAATTCCTGCATTCTTAGTCCGTCAAACTGATCTGGTTGTGGCTGCAGCCAATACTGGAAAAGTGGTAAACTTGAAAAAAGGACAATTTATGAGCCCTGAAAGCATGAAACATGCCGTACAGAAGGTATTAGATTGTAACAACCAAAACGTAATGGTTACTGATCGTGGTACTATGTTTGGTTACCAAGACATGATTGTAGATTATAGAGGAATCCCAACAATGCAACAATATGCTACTACGGTTCTTGACGTAACACATTCGCTTCAGCAACCTAACCAAACTGTAGGTGTAACTGGCGGAAGACCTGATATGATCGAAACTGTTGCTAAAGCTGGTATTGCTGTAGGTGTTGATGGAATTTTTATCGAAACTCATTTTGATCCGGCTAACGCCAAAAGTGATGGTGCAAACATGTTACATTTAGACTATTTTGAAGATTTAATGACCAAACTAGTTGCCATCAGAAAAACTATTAATCAATTTTAATTTTTTATACTTAATACTTTGAAAACTAATTTTATATTATTTTTCTTGTTGTGTTTTTCAGTAAACACATTTGCACAAGAAGAAATGCCGTTACAAGAAAAATACACTGCACATAATAAAGGTAAGTTCTTTGTTTCCTGGGGTGGTAACAGAGAAAGTTACAGCAAATCAGATGTTAACTTTAGAGGGAAAGATTACAACTTTACAGTTGAGAATATGTCTGCTCATGACAAACCAAAAGGATGGCACATGGATTATGTTAATCCTGCAAGAATGACCATTCCTCAAACTAATTTACGCTTGGGTTATTTTTTTAGCGACCATTATAGTGTAACCATTGGTGTAGACCACATGAAATATGTAATGAGTCAAAATCAAACAGCTAATGTTAATGGATATATTGATTTACCTGCAGATCAAGCTGGATCTTTTTACAACGGTATTTACAATAATACACCTGTAGATATGTCTTTATATGGTGCTCAGGAAGGTGGTGTTGATAAAGGTACTATTCAAAATCCTCCTCCTTTTTTAATGTACGAACATACAGATGGTTTGAACTATGTTAATACAGAGGTTTCAAGACATGATGATATTTCGTCTTTGTTCAATCTTCCTAATACAGATAAAGTTCAAATTAACTTAACCGAAGGTTTAGGTGTCGGTCTTTTATTTCCTAAAACAAATACAACCCTTCTAGGAAAAGAACGTCACGATGATTTTCATGTTTCAGGTTATGGATTATCGGCGAAAGCGGGTTTAAATATTACTTTCTTTAAACACTTTTATATTCAAGGTGAGTTAAAAGGTGGTTATATTAATATGCAAGACATTAGAACTACACAAAGTAGCGATGATAGTGCTTCTCAAGACTTTTTCTTTTTCCAAAGAATTATTGCTTTCGGAGGTATCTTCAGAATATAATTTACAAATTCATAAAAAATAGTCATCATTTTATTTGGTGACTATTTTTTTTATTATTTACTTTGTAATTCAAAGTACTTTATATGGAAGATAAATATTTACAGGATATTACTGAAATAAAAAACATGATGAATAAATCTTCGCAGTTTATTTCATTAAGTGGCTTATCAGGAATTATGGCAGGAATATATGCTCTTATTGGCGCTCACATCGCCAATGGTCTTATTGAGAGCCATTCGAGTTATTATGTAACTCTGGAAAGTAAAACTTTTAAGTTAATTGTACTAACTGCTTTTTTGGTACTATTATTTTCTGTTATAACTGCTGCGATATTAACTGTTAGCAAAGCCAAAAAGCAGGGTGAAAAAATATGGAATTCTACTTCTAAAAGAGTATTAATCAATTTTTTGATTCCACTTGTTACTGGTGGTATTTTCGGCTTACTTTTGCTCCGAAATGGTTATTATGGTTTAATAGGTCCAGTCACTCTCCTATTTTACGGATTAGCTTGTGTAAATGCAAGTAAATATACTTTGAGGGATGTGCGTTATCTAGGAATTACCATAATTATCCTTGGATTAATTTCAACTGAATTCTCTGGTTACGCTTTGGAATTCTGGGCATTAGGTTTTGGAGTTTGCCATATTATATACGGAAGTGTTATGTACTTTAAATACGACAGGAAATAATCTTTATTTGTCATAACTCTAAAAAGTAAAACATGAAAAATTTTAAATATATTTTCGCAGGGGTTACCTTGATAATCAGCTTTTGCTTTGCTTTATACATTACAAAGCAGTTTTTTCCGAACAATCCTTTTTCAAAACCAACAGCTGAAAATCCAAAGTTAAAGGTCAATTTGTTAGACAAAATCCAGGCAGGTGATTTAATCTTTCAAACTTCAGAATCTAGTCAGTGTGAAGCCGTAAGAATTGCTACAAAATCTAAATTCTCACATTGTGGAATCGTTTATATCTTAGACGGTAAACGTTTTGTTTTTGAAGCTGTACAGCCCGTAAAACTAACTCCTCTGGACGAATGGATTGAGCATGGTAAAAATCAAAGTTATCTTGTAAAGAGATTAAAAGATACAACTGCGTTAACTCCTACTACTATTGAAAAGATGGAGATATATAGTCGTAATTTCCTTAATAGAGATTATGATGCTCATTTTAGTTGGTCGGATGCTAAAATTTATTGTTCTGAATTAATTTGGAAGATTTATAAAAATGGGGCTGGTATTGAGTTATGTCCGCTACAGAAATTAAAAGACTTTAACCTAGAAGATCCTAGAGTTAAAGCAATATTAAAAGAACGATATGGTAATAATATCCCGCTTGAGGAAGATGTTGTTGCTCCTTCGAACATTGTGGATTCGAAATTATTAAAAACCGTAATTGATACCTATTAAAAATTGAAAAGCATCATTCAAAATATAAATAAAGCCTTTGATCATCGAATTAGACTTGGAATCATGTCTGTATTGATGGTCAATGAATCGGCTGATTTTAGTACTCTGAAAGAGCTTTTGGGCGTTACGGATGGTAATCTTGCGAGTCATGCTAAAGCATTAGAACTAGAAAACTATATCGAGATACAAAAACAATTTATAGGTAAAAAACCCAACACTAGTTATAGGGCAACCAAAGACGGAAAACTTGCATTTGTTGCACATATCGATGCCCTTGAAAAATTGATACAGAAGAAGTGAGCCTTTTTTTTACCTATTAACTTTGAAATACAAAGTACTTTTAAAAAACTAACAAAACAAAATATGAAGGATTTATTAATAGAAAAAATGTACGAGTGGTCTCGAAAACCATATCAGAAATACATGAAGAAAAATGCGCCTTGGGAAATTAGCAAGGATGAATTACTTGCCTTCCCCGAAGGAAGTTTAGGATATGGTTTGGGAGATTTTCTTCGTAGAAACAATTTTGATATTCAAGCCAAATTAGAAGATCATGACATCATTCATGTATTGACCAATACCGGAATTACTGTTATAGACGAAATCGGGATGCAATATTATCTTTTGGGTAATAGCAAAAAGAGCTTGTATTTGTTTATGGTAATTCTATCGGGGACTATCTTCTATCCTACTCAACTTGGTTATTTTCTAGAACAATATAAAAGAGGAAAAAAAGCAATGCCTTTTTATTATTTGGATTTCTCCAAAATGCTACTCACTCCTATTCAATCCATTCAAAAAACTTTTAAAATTTAAAACGATGAAAGATGATTTAATTAACCATGAAAAATTTGAATGTAGAGCATCAACTGAACTCACCATTGGTAGTCTTATAATTTGTTCGCTCTTTTTTGCACTGTTTGTACTTGTAGAAGACAACTCTTATATCTTGATTGTTGGCTTTCTTTTTACCGTTGCCGCTTTATTTCTTAATGCCATAATGTTATTTCATTTAGTAGCGAGTTTCATTTCTATACCAAGTCAAAGGGAATACATAGGTCGTAAGATCTTAATTCTATTATCAAACATCCCTATTGCGCTTTTGTACTATACAATCATTATCAAACTTAATTTATTATAAAACCTTAAAACAACTTTACAATGGAAACAAACGAAACTCCAAAACCGGCCTCTATTTTTCAGTCTAATACTGCCAAAATGATTATGGTAGGCTTGCTTACTCTATTTTTATTAATTCCTCTGGAATATGTAAAAAATTTAATCTCGGAACGCTCTTACAGACAAAACGATGTTATTTCCGAAATCAATGATAAATGGGGAGAAAGTGTCTATATCTATGGACCGATATTAAAGATTCCCTATACTTCTTATCAGGAAACAGTAACTATAAACGAAAAAACAAAAGAAACGGTAAAGCAAAAAGTAGCATCTACAAGATATGCCTATTTTTTCCCTCAAGAACTAAATATCAATTCGAGTATTGACACGAAAATACTAAATAGAAATAATTACGAATCGGCTGTATTTACAACGAATATGCAATTTAACGGTAATTATATTCAACCTGATTTTAGTAGCAAAAATATTGCTCCCGAAACCATTCAATGGGACAAAGCAACTATATTAATTAAAACTACAAATTTAAAAAGTATAAAAGAGGAAGTTAAAATTAAAATTGGAACTACTAACTATGTTTTTGAACCTGTATATAATTCGTCTAAATCGGATACTACTGAGGCTCTTGAAACAGGTTACATCGATTTAACAAAAATACTATCGTCTCCTAAAACCGATTATAGCTTTGGTATTACTTACAATGGTAGTAAACAAATTAAGATTGTCCCGATTGGGAAAACTACCAATGTTGGAATGAAATCTAATTGGGCTTCTCCTAGTTTTACTGGTAATTTCCTGCCTGATGATAAAACCAAAAAGATAAGTGAGACTGGCTTTACAGCAAATTGGAAAATTTTGCATATCAACAGAGCATTCTCTCAACAAGCTTTTGATATTCTGCCTGATTTAAGTATGTATAGTTTTGGGGTTGACTTTGTGATTCCCGTAGATCAATACCAACAAAATGAGCGTGCCTCTAAATATGGTTTTCTTGTTATCGGACTTACATTCTTGATTTTCTTTTTGATCCAAAATATGAGTAAAATTAGTATTCATATTTTCCAATACTCAATGATTGGCTTGGCTCTAATTATGTTTTATACTTTATTAATTTCGATAACTGAACATAGTAATTTTACCAAAGCGTATATATTATCCGGAATAGCTGTTATATCGCTTATTACTGCTTATTCATTTTCGATTTTAAAGAATAAAAAATTCCCCATATTCATCGGGTTTTCACTCACCGGATTATACACATTTATTTATGTTATTATCCAATTAGAGAATTACGCATTATTGGTGGGAAGTGTAGGTTTATTTTTAATTCTTGCAGCTGTAATGTACTTTTCAAGAAAAATAGATTGGGGTAAATAATATAATCTATATAAAAAACAAAAGCCACTTATATAATTTTAAGTGGCTTTGCTTTTATTTATAAATAGTGAGACTATTTAGTCAAGATTCCATTTTGATCAATTAGATACACTAATGATGCCATTGTCGCAGCTCCAAGTTCTAGTTCTCTTTTGTTTATTGCATCAAATTTATCATTGGCTGCATGGTGATAATCAAAGTAACGTTGTGAATCTGGTTTTAAACCTGCTTTTACAAGTGGTTTAGCCGATGTTAAATGTCCGATATCTGAACCACTATGTCCTTTTACAAAACTATGTATTAAATAAGGTTCAAATAAGCCTTTGTAGTTTTGTATTTTCGCAAAATTCTCATCATCTGTCTCAAAAGAGAATCCTCTTGGACTAAATCCTCCTGAATCACTCTCTAAAGCAAAAATATGGTTCTCTTTATTTTTTTGTGCCATCTCTTCGTACATAGCTCCACCTTTACCTCCGTTTTCCTCGTTCATAAACAATACTACACGAATTGTGTTTTTAGGTTTATATCCTAAGTTTTTAAGGATACGAACTACTTCCATACTTTGCACTACTCCTGCTCCATCGTCATGAGAACCATCAGCTAAATCCCAAGAATCAAGATGCCCGCCAACAATCATAATGTTTTCTGGATGTTCTGTTCCTTTTATTTCTCCGATTACGTTATGAGACAATACATCTGGTAATTGCTCACAAGATTGTTTAAAGTAAAATTTTAAAGTTGGGTTTTTCTTTAAAGATTTACTCAATAATTCTGCTCCATTTGTACTAATTGCAGCCGTTGGTATGTATTCTGATTTTGGTAAATCGCCATAACTTTGTGCTCCTGTATGAGGAAAATCATCTAATCTTAAATTCATCGAACGAACAATTGTTCCTACTGCTCCAAATTTAGCAGCTTCTTTTGCTCCTGCATATCTTTGATCTACACAACCTCCGTATGATTTAAATGTTTCTACATTTTCAGGATCCATTGGTCTGTTAAAGAATACAATTTTCCCTTTTACTTTATCTCCTAGTTCGTTTAGCTCTTTAATTCCCTTTACTTCGATTACCTCTGCGGTAATTCCAGTTTTTGGTGTAGCTATAGAACCTCCCAAAGCTGTAATTGGTACTACAGTTTTTATTTTATTGTCTAAAATATAAGCTGTTTCTTTTTCTCCACGAACCCAATGTGGCACCATTACTTCTTGAAGATATACTCTGTCTAGTCCAATACTCTCTAATTGATTTTTAGTGTATTGTACTGCATCCGCAGCATTTTTTGTGCCAGATAGTCGCCCTCCGATATCATTGGATAGATATTCTAACCAAGTATAACATTTAGATTGGGTTAGCGCTGCTTTGTAAATTGATTTTAAATTTTGTTCATCTGGTGTTTGTGCAAACGACACCAATCCTGTTAAAAGAAAAACAGTTAATAAAGATGTTTTTTTCATTGGTTATATAGCATTTTGTATGGTTAATTATTCTGATTTTAACTTTATTCAAATCAGTTTCACAAAGGAACAAAATTCTTTACAACTCCGTGAAATTTTCCAGAACCTTTTCTGAAGATTAAATCTAAATTATTTTACTTCTATAATCTGATTTTTTTCTGCAATACCATTTTCATTAAAAGCTTCAATAGTAAAATAATACTTTGTTCCTTTATCTAAGCCTCTAAAGTCGTATGAACCTTCATCATAAACCATTATACTGTTGTATAATTTATCAGGAGCAATTCCGTAATAAATAGTATATCCTATTGCATCTGGTTGTTTTTTCCAAGAAATCATTGCATTACGAGAATCTGTAGCACTTCTGTCTACTTTAAATTCAGAAACTAGTTTTGGTTTTTCTAACAATCCGTTTCCAAAAACTCTAAAATCTGAAACTGCAAATAATCCTGAAGCGTTATGAATGTTTACCATTTTTATATAACGTGCCTTGATTGGTTTTGTTAGTTCGACATAATCATGTGGTACATCTTTGTCATTTCTAGACTTATCTACAACCAAAGTCCAATTTACAGCATCATCAGACATAAAAATTTTATACTGATAATAAATATCCATTGCCTTATTGTATTGCGTTGCTTTATGATCTGCATAATTTATTTGCAGTGCATTTATTTGCATCTTTCTACCTAAATCTAGCTGTAACCATTCGCCTGGATTACTTGTTTTTGCCGACCAATAGGTCTGAATATCTTCATCGGTTAAATTACTAGCTCCGTAACAAAATTTCTCAAATACTTTTTTTCCTCCGTTATCCACTCTATGTGTTTGAACTTCCATACATTCTTCTGATGAAGAAACGGTTACTGGCTTTTTATATGATAATAACATCCAACCTGCAGAAGCTCCTTTGGTTTGATCACGTTGTTTTGTCGGTAAGACTATCGGAAAATCACCATAAGATGTAATAGAGTACATTACATCATCTTTGTCAAATCCTGCCGGAAACATATCAATACGACGCTCAAAACGGTCTTTTATGGAGATTTTACATGTTCCTGTATTCCAATAATTCCCATAATTATCTGCAAAAGTATTTCCGTGTCCTGCTCCTATTACAAAACCTCCTGGTTTATATGACATCGGATTGTGTTTTTGGTAAACAAATGGACCTAACGGATTATCTCCCACATGTACTCCATTGGCATAACCTTTAAACTCAGTAGCTGGCGCTCCGTATTGCATATAATATTTTCCGTTGTGTTTGGTCATCCAAGCTCCCTCGATAAAATTCCCCCACGGCGCAGGTTCCATATCATTATTAGGTCCAAAACGTTCCCAACCATGGTTTGCAGGATCTAAACCTACTACTTCTTTTATCTCTCCGTATGGATGTTGAATATCCTCTACTTCGGTTGCTGCGTATAGTTTGGCATACTCTGCCTGATTTCCTACTGGTAACCATGTTTTATAATCTACTTCGGTACCCACAAGTGGTAATTTTCCACTTGAACCATAGTACATATATACTTTTTTATCATCGTCCTGAAAAATCGCTGGATCCCAAGTTGGTAACATGGCAGTGTCTACATGTCTTGTCCATCTACCCGATTTTGGATTAGCTGTTTTCCAAATAGGATGGTCTTTTTTCCAGGTTGAACCTACATAAAACATAGTGTCGTTTACAACCCAAGCTGCTGGTGCACACTGATCATCATCGGCAGGACGTCTCTGAAAACTACCGTAAACAAATTCCCAATTGGACATATCTTTACTCCAAAAGAATCCTGCCTGATTCGTACCAAAAAGATAGTATTCGTTTTTATAGGTAATAATCACAGGATCTGCGCTCGAACGGCGTGATTCGGGGATTCCGTTATGGTTTTCGGTCGTGTAATTGTATCCAATATTTACTGGATTACAATATGTTGATGCTGGTTTATTTGGATCAAACCATTCCGTTTTTCCAAGAAGATTTGTTTTAGTTTCCGATGTATGAATTTTACATCCTACCAAAAGCAACAAAAGTGCTGCTAATGAATATAGTTTATAGTTAATTTTCATCATATCTTTTATATTTTACACATAATCTGGCTGAATCTTATTCTCTCAAAAAATCTATTTTTTAGTCTTTATTCTTTCGGCTAATAATTCTGGTTCGTTGGTTGTGATGTAGTCAAATTTGTTTTCAATAATCCAATCCATATCATCTACTTCATTAACAGTCCAAACATTTAGGCTTATCTTATTATCTTTTGCTTCTTTTATCCAATCCGGATGTTTTTTAAAAACTGAATAATGATAATCTACACCTGTAATATTATCTAGTTTTACTTCTTTAGGAGATTTATTTCCTTCTAGATATTGCAATGTAGTTTTTGAATCTACATCTCTAATTTGTTTCAGGATTTCGTAATCAAAACTGATATATGTAGTTATTTTTTCAGCTTTAAGCTTCTTTACTGTTTCCACCACTTTTAAGGCAATTTTCTTCCCTCTTTCCTTGCTTACTCCCGAAGGTTTTATTTCGCAAACTAAAGTTGTGTGTTTATTATTTTTTTGTCCTTCCAGAATATACTCTCGTAAGGTTGGTAGCTTTTCTCCATTAGAGAGTTTAAACTTTATTAAGTCGGCATATTTTGTTTCTTCAACAATTAGTTTGTTATAATGAGGATCGTGATTTATAACAAGAGAATCATCGACTGTCATGACTACATCAAATTCTGACCCTACCGCTTTTAAATCGATAGCATGCCTAAGTGCGGCTATAGAGTTTTCTGGTAAATTATTTTTTTTCCAAGCTCCTCGATGTGCAACAATTCCATTTTTTGTGACATTACAAGAAGTGAAAACAAATATTGTTAGCATAAAAGATGCGCTTAATATTTTACTAGCATTCATTGTATAATTTTTTAAGGTTTAAAATAGTTAATAGGTAGCGAGTTTACTTAAAAACTACGCCATTTTAAGTTAAAAAAAAGGCCCTTCGAAACCAATAACGAAGGGCCAAACATGAATCAATCAAACCAACCAATTACTTGATTAACTCAAAACTAACTTTCTTCTCTGCATTTGAGTCAGTTCCAACATATATGTCGAATTGTCCTGGCTCTGCAATAAATTTTAAGTCTGAATTGTAAAATTTCAAGTCTTCAACAGTAATTTCAAAATTCACAGTTCTTTTTTCTCCTTTTTTAAGGTCTATCTTTTGGAAACCTTTAAGTTCTCTTACTGGTCTTGTAACAGATCCTACTAAATCTCTTATGTATAATTGAACTACTTCTTTACCGTCATAATTTCCTGTATTTGTAACATCAACAGTAACATTTAGTTTTCCTGTGAAGTTCATTTTATCAGATGAAATTTTCAAGTTTGAATAGTCAAAAGTTGTATAACTTAATCCGTAACCAAAAGCGTATAAAGGCTCATTTCTTTCATCAATAAAGTTTGATCTGAATTTCTCAAATTTTCCCTCTTTGTTTACAAGTGGTCTTCCTGTATTTTTTTGGTTGTAATAAATAGGCACTTGTCCTACGCTTCTTGGGAATGTAGATGTTAATTTTCCTGAAGGATTCTCATCTCCAAACAAAACATCTGCAATTGCATGTCCTGCTTCACTTCCTGCAAACCAAACATTAAGGATAGCTGGAACAGTTTCGCTTTCTTCTTTTATTACTAACGGACGACCATCAAATAAAACAACAACAACTGGTTTTCCTGTTTTTAATAATGCTTGTAATAAGTCTTTTTGTGCTTGTGGAATTTCTAAGTTAGTTCTACTACTGCTTTCTCCGCTCATCTCAGCAGATTCTCCAATTGCAGCTACAATTACATCTGATTGTGAAGCAACTTTTAAAGCTTCTGCAAGTAATTCTTCCTTAGTTCTGTTATCACGGTGTAATGTTTTTCCAAACATTGTTGCTTTCTCTTCAAATTCAGCATCATAATCAAGATTACTTCCTTTTGCATAAAGTACGTTTGTTGATTTTCCTGCAACATCTTTAATTCCTGCTAATAATGATATAGCCGTTTTCATATTTGTAGCAACACTCCAAGTACCTGGCATATTTTCTTTGGCATCAGCCAATGGTCCAATTACTGCAATTGTTCCTGATTTCTTTAAAGGCAATAATTGATTTTCGTTTTTTAATAAAACCAATGATTGTGAAGATATTTTTCTAGCTTCGGCTCTATGGCTTGCAGTAAAAATTTCTGTTTTAGCTCTTTTTGGATCACAGTATTTATAAGGATCTTCAAACAATCCTAAATCGTATTTTGCTTCAAGAATAAGACGCACAGCATTATCTAATTGTTCTATGCTTACTTTATTCTCTGCCAATGATTTTTTTAATGTGGTAAGGAATCCTTCTCCTACCATATCCATCTCTACACCTGCATTTAATGCTAATGCTGATACGGTTTGTAAATCACCCATTCCGTGATCGATCATTTCTGGAATTCCAGTATAATCTGTAACTACAAATCCTTTAAAACCCCATTCTTTTCTTAAAACATCGGTCATTAACCATTTATTTCCAGTTGCTGGAATTCCGTCAATTTCATTGAAAGATGCCATAACCGAACCTACACCTGCATCAATAGCAGCTTTATATGGTGGGAAATATTCATTATACATTCTTATTTTACTCATATCTACCGTGTTGTAATCACGTCCTGCCTCTGGCGCACCATATAAAGCAAAATGTTTTACACATGATAAAATAGTATTGTTTTTTGAAAGATCGTGTTGTTGGTATCCATTAACCATTGCTTTTGCAATTTCACTACCTAAATACGGATCTTCTCCTGAACCTTCAGAAACTCTACCCCAACGTGGGTCACGAGAAATATCTACCATTGGTGAGAATGTCCAGTTAATACCATCGGCACTAGCTTCTTGTGCAGCAATTTGAGCACTTCTCTCTATCGCTTTCATATCCCAAATACAAGATAATCCAAGCGGAATTGGGAATGTAGTTTCATAACCATGAATAACGTCCATACCAAAAAGCAAAGGAATTTTCAATCGGCTTTTTTCAACTGCAATCTTTTGTACTTCTTTTATCTTTTGAACTGATTTAATATTGAATAGTCCACCTACTTTTCCTTCTTCAATATTTTTAGCAACATTAGAACTATTAGCCTGACCAGTTGTTATATCTCCAGAAGTTGGTAAATTTAACTGTCCGATTTTTTCATCTACTGTCATTTTTGACATCAACTCTGAAACGAACTCTGATCTTGGCTTAATTTTTACAGTTTTTTTGGCTTCTTTTTTTTGAGCATAACTCAAAAAAGCACATCCTAAAAAGAGTATTACTAATTTGTTTTTCATTCTATGGGTTTTATTTATTTCTTACTTGTTTAAACATCCAGTCATAAATTTCCTGGTTGTCATATACTCTTGACCAACTATCATGACCTGCATCATCAAAAATGGTCAACTCTACATTGCTATTACATTTTTTTAATTCCTTATAAATTGTAATCGCATAATCTATATTCACGACATCATCCATTAATCCATGGAAAATTCGTGTTGGAATCTTTGCTATTTTGCAGGTCTGCTCTAATTGTATTAAATCTACAAACCCCGAAATTGGAACTATTGCTGCAAACATATCCGGACGCGCAAAAGCTAGATTCCATGTTCCCCAGCCTCCCAGGCTTAATCCTGTAACATAAATTCTATCTGAATCTATATTGTTTTCTTTCTGGATTTTTAAGATCAATCGGTATAAAACTTCTGCATCCCATTCTTCGCCTTCTGGACATTGTGGAGCAAGAACATAAGCATCGAGTTTGTGATCTTTTAAATACTTAAATGGACCGTGAATTTTTACTTTCTCAATATCGGTTCCTTTTTCGCCAGAACCATGAAGAAAAATTAGCAATGGTTTCTTCTCTTTTATATCCGCTGGAATATGCAATGCGTACCCTAGTTCATGTTTTTGAATGATTTCGGTTTTAATCTTCCCATTTACAGTTGTTTGAGCAAAAGAAATGAACGAAAATAATAGAGCTACTACTGCTAATTTATACTTCATATTAAAACTGTTTTCTAGAATCCGTATTTACCTGAGTGAAAACCTAATCCTATCAATCCTTGTTTAACTTCTGGAGCATTCATAAATAATTCCCATAATAAACCAGAACGATAGTTCTCTAACATAACCACTTCTGGACCTTGGTCTATCGCCAAATAGCGTTGAGCAGTCCAACCGTATTGTAAACTACTAGCATCATAAAATCCTGCTACTCCCCAAGTATCTTTTTTATGATTTTCGTATAAATTACGCATCACTGCAATAGACTCTTTTGGTGTATAAACAATTGAGCTAATTGCTGCTGTTGGTGCAATAACTCCTACATCATTACTAGGCATATGTGCGTTGTAACCTGTCGTTCCGTCTGGGTTTCTAGAATAAGATGCAGTTAATCCCCAATAATCAGAACCGTATCCTTTAAATTTCTTAGGATTTTCTACACAATACTCATAATCGATCTTTACGTGATTTACATTAAGATCCCAATAGTTTGCATATTTATCAGTTAATTGGTTTGGATCAAGTCCAACATACGAATAATGTGCCCAAAATAAAGGACCTCCAAACTCTTCAGCTCCATTGTGTTTTAGAATTAGGGGAATATTATATTTGGTTTTATCCGTAACTATTCCCCCATTTCTTGCCCAACCTTCGTGGTATTCTTTCGGCGTAATTGGGTGTGTTGGCGAAGCTGCCGCCAATATGTAAGTAATTAAACATTCGTTATATCCTTCTAAAGGAAAATTCATTTGCCAATCGTAAGTAGGCGACCAATGCCAATACAAAAAATTCTTGTTATTTGTGTACCATTTCCAGTCTACCCCTTTCCAAAGTGCATCGTATTTTTCGGCGACTGCTTTTTCAGCGCTCGAACCGTTTTTTAAGTATTCACGAACCGTAATCATTCCGCTAACTAAAAATGAAGTTTCTACTAAATCTCCTCCATTATCTTTAGTTCCAAATGGTTTTACTTTTCCTGTATTTCCATCAATCCAATGTGACCAAGCTCCGTGAAAACGGTCGGCTTTAGCCAAGAAATCAGCTATTTTATTAAGTCTCTCTGTACCTTCTTTTTTTGTAATGTAACCTCTTGACATTCCAGACACAATCGCCATTAACCCAAAACCAGAACCTCCGGTCGTAACAACATTAGCATCATTTTCGGGATAAACCCCATCAGGATGATAGCGCTCTCTCGCCAATCCCGAGTTTGGTTCAGCATAGTCCCAGAAATACTTAAAAGTTTGTTTTTGCACTACATCCATAAGCTCTTCATCCGATAGTTTTACAACTGTGGGAGCTACAGTACTCTCTTTAGATTTGTCCATTTTTGATCCACAACCTAAAAAAACAAAAGCCATCAATAAAACTGAAATTCTAATCATTATAAAAATTTATGCAATTAATAAATATCACTTCCTCCATACTCTGGAGGAAGTGATTATTTGGTATTTTAGTAACCAGGGTTTTGATCTGAGTATCCTACAGATTCTCTTATGAAAGTTGTTGGAAGTGGAAACAATTCGTGTCTACCAACAATAAAAGTTTTTCCATTAGGGAAAGCAGGGCTTACGTCTGCTTTCATCGCTGCTTCAGCTTGACCAGTTCTGATGATGTCAAACCATCTGTCATGCTCAAAAGCTAACTCTACTCTTCTTTCTTTCCAGATTGCTATTCTAACATCATCTTGACCTACTGCGGGTGTATCTCCTAATTTTGCTCTTTTACGAACTTGATTTAAGAAAGGAATAGCTGCAGATGTTTGTCCTAATTCATTTAAAGCTTCTGCTTTCATCAACAATACTTCAGCATATCTCAAATATCTAAGGTTTGTATCTGTAAATTCTTGGTTATAAAAAGCAGATGAGTATGCTTTATAATTATACATTGCATTAGCCACTTTATCTGATACTACTCTACCATCATATAAAGTAGATCCTCTAAAAATAATGGTAGCAGCTCTTCTAACATCTCCAGGCTCATATGCATTTGCTAAACCTTCTGTTGGTGTGTTGAATCCCCAACCCCAACCTCCTGCACCACGTGGTGCTTGAGAAGCAGTGTAATTTGGAATTCCAAATCCAGGGCTAGAAGTAGAACCTACTCCATTAATTTCAAAAATAGATTCAGAACCAAATTCTCCATCTAATTTATACATTGAAGCATAATCTGAAACTAGAACGTATCCGGTTACTTTATCACAATTGTCAATTACTTTCTGCCAATTTTTTTGATATAAATTTACTTTCGCTAACAACGCATATGCAGATCCTTTAGAAACTCTCATTCTATCTGCGCCTGAGTAAGCAGATTTTTCAGGTAAATTAGCTATTGCATCATTTAAATCTTGTTCTATAAAAGCATAAACTTCTGCAGTAGATTTACGTGTTAATTGCATTTTTCTGTCCTCTTCTGTAATTGGAACATTAGCTAAACGATCTACAATAGGAACTCCTCCGTATCCTTTTACTAAAGTAAAGTACATAAAAGCTCTCATAAATTTAGCTTCTCCCTCTAATCTCACTTTTAAACTAGGTGTTACCTTGTCTAATCTAGGGAACATTGCCAATGCCTGATTACATCTGTTTATTCCTGCATAATTAGCATCCCAAGTAGATTGAAATGATGGAGTTGATGCATTATAAGTTAAAGCATCAATAACGTCTTTATCTGTACCAGCATCACTAGGATCTGAACCTTTATCGGCATCATCTGAAATAATACTTGTTACTGCGTTCCATCCAAAAGAAGACATGTCCCAGTTTAAGAACTGATTGTAAATTGCAGTTACAAATCCTGAAGCTCCCGCATCACTATTTACCAACGCTGGATCTGCTGGAAGAGCTTGAGTTGGGTCTACATCTAAAAACTCATTTGAACATCCAGAAAAGAATAATCCAGAAAGTACAAACATTGATATATATAATCTTTTCATAATATTAAAATTTTAAATTAGCACCTATAACGAATGATCTCAATGATGGGTAAGCATCTAGCTCAACTCCCTGAGTACCTTCAACTAACTTACCATCACCTGTGATATCAGGTGAAAATCCTGAGAATTTTTGTGTGATGAATGGATTAATTGCATTTACATATATTCTACAAAAGCTAATAAACTGATCTTCTTTAAGAGGAAGTTTGTATCCTACAGTAATATTATTGATTCTGAAAAAATCTGCAGATTCTAAATAAAAAGTGGAAGCAACAGGAGTTTTATTAAAAGGTAAAGGAGTTGAAGCTGTTCCGTAATTACCAACTAAAGAAGCTTCTACATTTTCTCCTCCAAAACGTTGTGCCTTTTTACCATTGTACACTTTTGCTCCTCCTGTTCCGTAACCATCAACAGAAAAATCGAAGTTTTTGTAGTTTGCTCCTAAAGTAATTCCATAAGTAGAAGTTGGTAAAAGTGAACCTACATACTTTTTATCATTAAGTTCATCTAAACCTTCCTGAACAACTTTAGTACCATTTGCTTTGTAGTACAACATTTCTCCACTATCTTGATCTACACCAGCATATTTGTACATATAAAAACTACCTAAAGGTTGTCCAATCGCTCTATTGTCAAGTAATTTAACATTTTGTCCATTTGATAAACTACCACCAATTACTGGAGATAATTGAACATTTTTAAGGCTAGTAAGTTCATTTTTATTATAAGAATAATTCCCTCCTACCCAGTAGCTAAAATTGTCGTTTATTCTATCATCCCAACGTAATGCAACTTCATATCCTTTATTAGATACTTCACCAACGTGCGCAGGTGTAGGTACTGTAATTCCTGAAGCTGAATATGGCTTAACATTCAAAATTGTATTTGTTGTGTTTTTGCTATACGCATCAAAAGATCCTTTTAATCTATTGTTCAATAATTCAAAATCAAAACCTCCTGAAAGTTCCTCAACAATCTCCCAACCTAAACTAGGATCTATTTGAGAATTGATTGTCGTTCCTGAACCAAAACCAGGGTAATCTACTCCTGAAGTTAATATCTGAGTATTAAGTGGTACATTTTGATTTCCTAATCTACCCCAAGAACCTCTTAATTTTAATAAGTCTAACCCTTTAATATCTGCTAAGAAGCTTTCTTTTGTTACAATCCATCCTAAACCAACAGATGGAAATGTTCCCCAACGCTGATCTTTAGCAAATTGTGACGAACCATCGCGTCTTACAGTACCTGTAAGTAAGTATCTATCCATTAATTTATATTGGAAACGACCAAAATAAGATGCTAATCTTCTTTGATTAAGAGCTTCATCTTTATAACCTGTTACTGAACCAGCAACATTAACATTTTCTAAAGACCAGTAATTAGAATCTGGATATACGTTCTTTCTATCAATAGTTAATTTTTGTCTGGTACCATTTACGTTAGACTCCATACCTACAGTAACTTCAATATCATGAATATCTCCAAATACTTTATTATAAGTTAAGTAGTTAGATAAATTCCAGTTAAAATATTCGTCTCTACCTCTTGTTAATGTATTTATATTTAAATCCTTAGGATAATCTCCCTGTATACGAGTAGGATCTGCTGCTAACCAAAGAGCAACGTTATCAACATAATTATACTGTTTGTAAGTATAATACTCTGCATTAAATTGAGAGGTAAACTTTAATGATTTACTAATCTCATAATCTAATTTTAACCCTCCTTGTAAAATCACACTTTGTTGTTGTTCATCTGTATAATCTAACTGAGCTACTGGATTTCCTACATTGTTAAACGATTTTGTTCCGTTTTCAGAAACGATTCCTGTTGCTTCATCTACAAATGGAACTCCATATTTTCCATTAGCAAAACGTACAGGAACTAATGGAGACTGTCTATAAGCTGCAGAAAATGCACCTAAAGGCATTGGTCTGTTTTTTATACTAGTTACACTTAAATTTTGAGACAATTTAAGCCTATCCGAAATTTTAAACTCATTATTATTTCTAATAGTTGTACGTCCGTAATCCGATCCATTTAAAATTCCTTTTTCTTCATAATTACCTACACTAAAAAAGTATTTAACAGTTTCTGTAGACCCAGAAATAGCAAGATTGTTTTGAGAATAAGTTCCCGTTCTTGTTATTTCATCCATCCAATTTGTACTATATGGCTGATTAGCTGCAAATCTACCTTTTGGGAAATCATCAAAAGCTGCTAAGTTATTATAACTAATGTATTGATCACTATTAGCCATTTTTACTTTTTTCAAAGGAGTTCTAAAACCTGTAAAACTCTCCAATTCAACAGTAAGTTTTCCTTTTCCTGATTTGGTTGTAATCATAATTACACCATTAGCACCTCTTGTTCCGTAAATTGCAAGTGCAGAAGCATCTTTTAAGATTTCATACGAAGTAATATCATTAGCATTAATGTTATTGATATTCTCTGTAGGCATACCATCTACCACATATAATGGGTTTCTTCCTCCTAATGCAGTACCAGCTCCTCTAATTACTATAGAAGGTGTGCTTCCTGGAGCATCAGAAGATGATACCTGAACCCCTGCAGCTTTACCTTGTATTGCCTGAGAAGCGTTCATTACTTTCATTCTAGTGATTTCTTCTGGCTTAATTGAGTTTACTGCCGAAGTATTATCTATTTTCTTTCTTGTTCCGTATCCTATAACAACAACTTCTTTTAAAGCTGTATCTTCTGATTCTTTTAAAACAATACTCATAGGAGTTGAAGTTGCTTTAATAGTCGAAGCTTCAAAACCAACCATGCTAATTTTTAATGTCTCGCCTACTTTGGCTTTAATTTCAAAATTACCATCAAAATCTGTGTCTGTTGAAGTTCTAGATTCTGTGGCAACGACCATTGTTCCTGGAATTGCCATACCCTGTGAATCCAAAACCTTACCTTTAATTACTTGACCAGACATATATGCTGGAAGTAGAATGAGCGCTAATAAGCTAAAAATAAGATTTCTCATATATTAATAAATTGTTAAAGTTAGTTTGTCAAACTTAGATAATTACAACGTTATAGTGCGTTAAATAGAAATACTACATGACTACATCAAAACACCAAAAAAACACATTAAGTTAATGATTTTTAATAAATTAAAAAAACACAAAAACACCATTACACATCATGTTGATGTAGTAATGATGTATTGTTATATGATAAAATTTAAAGTTAAATAATATATTATCCCTAAAAAAACAGGGTGTTTTTATATATTTAATAGAAAATTAGAAAGGTTTTCGTCCTGTACAAGGTTCAATTTCTTCCTTAATCGATAACGATGTAGTTCTACTCCTCTAAATGAGATGTTCATTAGAGGTGCAATCTCTTTTGAGGAAAGATTCATTTTTAGGTAAATGCAAAGCTTAATATCCTTTGAAGTCAGGTTAGGATATTTTTGAGAAAGTGTTGTGATAAACTCATTGTGTATCTGATTCAGATTATTTTCAAAAGTTTCCCACTCGTGTTTATTAACAGCATTTATTTTAATCGCTTTTTTTATTTCGCTTTTGAGTTTATTAAAATCTGCTTCAGAATCTAGAATACCTTGTATCTTTTCAATCATTTCGCTTTGCTTGGCAATAGAAAGTGATTTACCTGCTACCTCTGATGATTTAGTTTGTAACTCTAGTTCAAGAATATGTTTTTGGTACTCTTGACTATTTAAATCATTCTCGGCTTTCAATTCCATTTCCAGAATTTTCTTTTGATGTCTTAGCTCTTCTTCTCTTAATTCAAGTTTTTGTAAGTAGCGTATGTTATTCCATTTATAATAGATATACAAAACAACACCTATAATAGACAAATACAACAAAAGCATCCAAGCAGAAAGATACCATGGTTTTGCAACTACAAATTCAAAATTTGCAATCTTACTATAACTTAAACCATCATGATTAAATATTTCGACATCGTGGGAACCACTATTTAAATTGTTCAAAACAATTAAACCGTCTTTTATGGGAATAAATTTATTTTCTCCATTAATTTTATAAGACAAATTTGGTTTTGATGCCCCAAATATTCCTGAGATTACATTTATTTTTAATTCGGTATTATAATTTATACTCGAATTATTCTCTATCAAGTTTTCGTTATTAAACGCCTCAACCTCTAAATTTAGTTTTTCTTTATTGATGTCTTTTAACTGAAAAGAAATAAAACCATCATCCAGATTTAATAAATAGTTATTGTTATTTTTAAAAATATTCAGATTGTCATTAATTATTTTACCCTTATAATATTTCTCTTGAATACTGTTCCAGATAAATTTATTGCCATTTGCATAAATGTGATACAAAAACCCGTCTTGTAGCAATATAAAATGACTTTCGTCAATAGCAGCTACATCAGAAATATTACTAAAATTCGAATTAAAAAGTTCGTTTTTCTCTAATTGATTCGCTATCGAATTATAAGTGTACCACGTTTTATTTATTAAAAAGAGTATTTCCTTTCTAAACTCAAATATTTTCACACCAAAATCATTTTTAATTTTACTGTGTTGCGTAACGTTTTCTACCTTTTTTGTCTCGTAATCGTCGTTATATAAAATTCTATATAAACCTCTATAATTATCAGCTGCCCAAACTTCATTTTTTTTGTTTTGAGCTACATATTTTATAGGTTTCTTTAATCCGTTTAAGATCACTTTTTCATCTAAGTTATTAATGTCTTTATACACAACAACTCCGCTGTATGTTGCTTGAAAATAAGAATTACCAATACTACTCTTAGTCAAATTCCAACCTCCATTTGTTGTATTTAATTTAGAAAACTGTCCATTTTCATACAAGAATGTTCCTTCGTTATGACCAATAAAGTATTTAGAACCTATTTTACTTATATTCCAAGCCTGACCTTGACTATTAGGAATCAATGAGAGCTTTTTATCTACATATTTAAAAACACCATGGTTAGATGCCATTAAATATCCCTTCTCGATGTTTACAACTGAATATACTGATCCTAAAACTCCCGAATTATCATAAAAAATAGATACTGGCGAAGTAACTTCAATATGCGCTATTCCGTTATCGAGTCCCAACCATAAATCATTTTCTTTATCCAGCCCTATACTTAAGATAGAATTGTTCATCAATACATTTTTTCTATTGATGTTTTTAAAAGAATTATCATTAAAGTCAAACATATAAATTCCGTCTCCGGCAGTTCCAATTATAAGTTTGTTATTTTTTAAAAATCGGGCAACATTTATATTGGCACTTTTTAGGATTCCATTTAATGGATTATTCCAGGCAATTAAATTTCCTTTATCTTCTACAAAAATTCCGTTTTTATGTGTAAAAATGTATGCCTTATTCTTATACTTTTCGATCGCATGAATAACATTATTTCTTAAGGTATTCCATCCTTTTACTGGGCTTAATTTATCCCCTTTTAAAACATAAACACCATGTTCTACAGAAGCTACAAGCAACTGATTATTGATAATAAAGCAATAGGATATTAAAAACGGTAGTTTAGTTTTCTTGATTCTTTTTCCATCATAAGCAAAAACTTGATTAAATGATTGAAAGTATATTACATCATTAAATTTAAAAATCTTCCATACTTCTTCATTTTCATTTTCATCAAATACTCCCCTATTTTTAGAGATAGAAACATACTTCATTTTTCCGTCTTCTCTATACCAATAACCAAACTCTTTATAGGAACCTGAATAAATCTTATCTCCTTCGACCATTATCGAGCGAATGATAGTCTTGTTTGGCAAAGTATATTTTTCCCAAACTACTCCATTATAACGCACCAAATAATGATTATTTGCAAAATACATCGCATTATCATTTCCTTGCGCAACACTCCATATCTGATTATCACCTTCGTAATTAGATTTATTATAGTTTTCTACAAAAGGGAGTAACTCTTGTGCATGAACCTGTAACGCTATAAAAATAAGGAAAAGTGATTTAAGAAGATTTGATTTCAAAATATTGGTATTTATCATCAAATATAATCACATTTATTCAAATTTTCATATAAAAAAAGCCTCTCGATGAGAAGCTTTTTTTATAAAATAATGTGTTATATCTAGTTTTTAAGCAAATGATGAACTTGATTTGCAATTTCAAATTCTTCATCTGTAGGGATTACCAAAATTTTGGTTCTAGACGCTTCTGTATTGATTTCGCGATTAGATTTAGAACGAATTTCATTTTTCTCATTATCTAATTCAATTCCAAAAAACTCCATATCGGTACAAACTAATTTTCGCATATAAGATGAATTCTCCCCTATTCCTGCAGTAAAAACAATAGCATCTAAACCATTTAAAACAGCTGTATAAGAACCTATATATTTTTTTATTCGATAAGCATTCATTGCCAATGCCAATTGACATTCTTTATTACCTTTTTCTGCTTGAGCCTCAATATCTCTTAAGTCGCTAAAACCTGTAAGACCAAGCATTCCGCTTTGTTTTTGGAGTATTGTATTAATCTCTTCTAATGAATAATTTAAGGTATTTTTCATATAGAAAATTATCGAATGATCAATATCACCAGCACGTGTTCCCATTATTAAACCATTTGCAGGTGCAAATCCCATTGTGTGGTCAATACTCTTACCATCTTTAACCGCTGTCATACTACAACCGTTACCTAAATGTATTGTAATGATATTTTTACCTTTTGTATCAGTATGTTTCTTCAAGTATTTAATAGCATTCTCCGAAACATATTTATGACTTGTTCCATGAAAACCATACATACGTATTTTATTCTCTGTCAAAAGCTTGTCAGGAATAGCATATTTGTGAGCTACAACTGGTATTGTTTGATGAAAAGCAGTATCAAAAACTGCAATTTGTTCCGCTGTATCAAAAATTTCTTCAGCAACATTTATTCCTTCAAGATTTGCAGGATTGTGTAATGGTGCTAATTCGAAAAGTTGCTTGATTTTGGCTTTTATTTTTTCATCAATCTTAACAGTTTTGGTAAATTCACTTCCGCCATGAACCACACGATGTCCTACAGCATTAATCTCTGAAGTACTTTTTATAACGCCTGTTTCTCCATTTAAAAGTAAGCTGGCTACCTTTTGTAATCCTATTTTATGTGTTGCAATTGGCAAAATTTCTTCAAAAGAAACATCTTTTGTTTTATATGTTACATTCGAACTTTCTAAACCAATTCTGTCAATCATACCAGAACAAATCACTTCATTTGCTGGCATTTTCATTAATTGATATTTTATAGAAGAGCTTCCTGAATTTAAAATTAATATTTTCATTGTTATTTTTTTAGGTGCTAAGGCACTAAGTTTCTAAGTTCCTTTTTTTTTATAAGCTTAGTTTTTTTTACAGATTTTTAATTAATTACAATCCTTGTGCCTGAATTGCTGTAATAACAACTGTATTTATAATATCATCTACGGTACAACCTCGGCTTAAATCATTTACAGGCTTATTTAATCCTTGCAACATTGGCCCAATTGCCAGTGCTCCTGTTTCTCGCTGTACTGCTTTATAGGTATTGTTTCCTGTATTTAAATCAGGGAAAATAAGTACGCTTGCTTGTCCTGCAACTTCAGAATCTGGCATTTTACTTTTTCCAACGCTTCTATCTACGGCAGCATCATATTGGATTGGCCCTTCAATTTTTAAATCAGGACGTTTTTGTTTAACAATTTCAGTAGCAGCTCTTACTTTCTCAACCTCATCTCCTTTACCAGATGTTCCAGATGAATAAGATAACATTGCAATTTTTGGTTCTATCCCAAAAGCCGCGCTGGAATCTGCTGATGAAATAGCGATTTCAGCCAATTGTTCTGCCGTTGGGTTAGGATTTATAGCACAATCTCCAAACACCGAAACACGGTCTTCTAAACACATAAAAAATACCGATGAAACTACAGATGAGTTTGGTTTGGTTTTAATAAACTGTAAAGCGGGTAATATTGTATGTTGGGTTGTATGTGCAGCACCAGAAACCATTCCGTCAGCATGCCCTTTATAAACCATCATGGTTCCAAAATAAGAAACATCCTCCATTAAATCTCTTGCCATAGTAATGGTCACATTCTTATTTTTTCTAAGCTCATAATAAGTATTCGCGTAGTCTTCATAAAATGGAGATTCTATTGGATTTATAATTTTAATTTTCGAAAAGTCAAAAGTAATTCCTAATTCAGCCACCTTACTTTCTATTTGTTTTTTATCTCCAATTATCGAAATATCAACAACATCCATCGCTAATAATCTCGATGCAGCAATAATAATACGCTCATCGCTTCCCTCTGGCAAAATAATATGCTTACGATGCTTTTTGGCTCTGGTTACCAAGTTATACTGGAACATTTTTGGTGTCATTCCTTCTGCCACAAAAGTGATTAGTTTCTCAGATAAACTATCTAAATCAACATACTTTTCAAATGTATTAATTGAAGTTTCTATTTTATGCTCATTATTTGCATAAATTTTCGATTTAACAGCACCAATTTGGTTCGTAATATTATACGTTCCACCCTCTACCGAAATAATTGGAACAATAGGTGAAAGTCCTTCTATTAACTTCAAAATACTCTCTTCTGGAATGATATTCCCCGTAAGTACAATCCCTGATATCGTAGGATAATTGGCCGATTCATTAGCCTGTAAAGCACCTAAAATAATATCGGCACGATCACCAGGAGTAATAACTAAACTATTTTCTTTTAAATGCATTAGATAATTATGCAATTGCATCGCTCCTACACTAAAATGTCCCGTTTGATTATTTAAATGTGCAGCTCCAAATAAAACCTTAGCATCTAGTTCATTTACAATTTCCTGAACTGTTGGATTATTCAAGCTCGAAATAACCGGGATAGCATTAACCAAAACACTTTCTGGAAGGCTTTTTTTCAATCCTGAAGTTACCAATTCAACATTCTCAATTTGAACTTTATTTGCAATTACCGCTAGAACTTCTACCTCTTTTATTTTAAAAGAATTATATACCAGAGAAAGGTTATCTACCAATTCATCTAATGTTTTACCAATTCCTGAACCAAGGATAATAGTTGGAATTCCTAAATTCTTAGCAATTAATACATTTGTATCCAGTTCTATTACTGTTCCTTCTCCCGTAAAGCTAGTTCCTTCGACTAATACAAAATCAAAACGCTCTTCGAGACGTTTGTATTTTTCGATTATTAAGTCTAATACTTCTCCTATTTTGCCTTTATTCTTCTTCTTGATTAATTTACTTTTTGTGATAGCAAATGCATCTTCAAATTTAATGTCTAGATTAAAATGTGTAATCACAGTTTCGATATGATTATCCAATTCTCCGTCGATAAAATCCTCAACAATGGGTCTAAAATAGCCCACTTTGGCAGTTTTCCCCATCAACATACTCATTAACCCTAAAGTAATAATCGACTTACCACTATTCTGCTCGCTTGTTGCTATATATACTGCTTTACTCATAATTTTATTGTTTAAAAAACATCTAAAAATAGTCTAAATCCTATATTTTATTTATTAAAAATAGTTTTAATTAAATCGGTATTCATGTTATAAATCCTTTCAATTAAAAAGAAGCAAAATTAGAGAAATTGCCCCTTACTACAACTGACATTTGTCATATCAAGGACAATATTGTCCACTATTAATTTTATCCGTAATTACAGGCCAATTAAGGAACGACAGTTAATTCACTATCAGCTATTAACTCTAAAACCACCTTCTTTTTTTAAAATAAATTATTAACGCAATCACTAATAAAAACATTCCAATCATAACAGAATAATATCCGTATTGATATTTAAGTTCTGGTATATTTTCAAAGTTCATTCCATACACTCCAACTATAAAAGTAAGTGGTATAAATATTGCCGAAATTATGGTCAATGTCTTCATAATTTCATTCATTTTACGGCTTTGCGCCGAAAAATAGAAATTAGAAGCGCTTTCTAACGAACTCATGTCCGACTCTATTTGCTCTAAAAGTTCTAAGCTTTTTTGATGTAAACGTGCAAAAAAACTAAAATTTTCCTTTTCAATTCCATTAAATGTATTGTCGTCTTTTATACTTTTTATATCATACAAAGAATCTCTAAGTGGTATAATAGAGCGTTTTAAGAAATTGAAATTATCACGGTGTTTTTCTATTTCTTCAAGAATAGCAGGATTAGTATCTCCTTTAGTAATATTAATCAATTCTTCTACTTTATTTTCTTCATCTTCGAGCGTGATATAAAAATTTTCCATCACAGCATCTAATAATAAATAAAGCAAGTAATCTACTTTTTTGGTTCGTACAATTCCTGCATGTTGCCTAATACGTTCGCGAATGTGTGTAAAGAAATCACTTCGTTTTTCCTGAAAAGAGATTAAAATACCGTCTTTGATTATAAAACTAATCTGCTCTACACTAATATTATCCGAATCTTCAGAAGGTAAAAGAGATTTTATATTAAAAAAGAGTATTTCTTGTTGTTCTTGTAGTTTAGTCCTTTTTGTAGTATTGAGAATATCAGCAAGCATAAAGCCGTCTACTTTAAAATATTCTCCAATAGTCTTAATAAGATCTATATTATTTAAACCATGAATATTTAGCCAATTATTTTTAGTGTAATCGATACACGCATTTAAAGCTAATATATTGAAATTCTCATATTCGGTGATTTCTAAATCATCGTAAACAAAAAGTTGCATTTCCGACTGAGTGTCTTTATGCCGACCTGTATATTCTAAAGAATAGGGTTGTAGTTTTCGGCCTTTTTTGTATTTTATTTTTCTCATTCAATAAATGATTTATATAGTAATATTACAAAAAAGTTTTTTAAAACATGGCTACATTACCAATTTTGGCATTACTAAAGTAAAATTCTAATTTATTTAAGAATTGAATAAAGTAGGTTATTACTTTACTTTCATTTCCATAATAAAGTCTTCCATTAAATACCCGTGATCTAGCTCAATATCAGCTTCGGCTACAATTTCGAATCCCATTTTTTTATAAAAAGAAGCTGCTTTATTAAATCTATTTACATTCAGAGTAACGATATCTGCTTCTTTTTCTTTGGCTGCAGCCACAACAACATCAATTAATATTTTCCCCATACCTTTTCCTTGTGCTTCTGGAAGCAAATACAGTTTATTTAAGCGTGTAGCGTTCTTGTCTTGGTAATTATGTTGATATCCAGCATAACCAAGACAAAAATCGTCCTCATAAGCCATAGTAAAAATATGTCCGTTACGAATGCTTTCTTCTAAAAGGGCTGGCTCATAAAATTTGTCCAGCATATAATCAAGTTGTTCTTGAGATAGGATTTCGCCATAAGTATTAGGCCAGGTTTTAAATGCAATTTCTCTTATTGTAGGTATATCTGTTGCTGATGCTGTTTTAAGTGTAATCATTTTTTTAGACTTCTTAGATTATTAGACCGACTTAGATTGTTAGACTATATGGATAATTGGAATGTCCTTCGACTCCGCTCAGAATGACACTAAACACTGTTACTGAAACTGAACACTGTGACTTAATACTAATCTTACCCGTGAATCGTCTCTCCTTTTCCGTAATTGGTAATTATTGATTCTTCGTAGGCAAGCCATTCTCTCCAACGTTTCTCTACATCAATCCCTACTCCGTATTTTCTGGCATAAGTAATAAAAGTGGTATAATGCCCTGCTTCACTTTCCATCAAATCTCTATAAAAAACAGATAATTCTTCGTCATTGATATTTTCCGAAAGTACTTTAAAACGTTCGCAGCTTCTTGCCTCAATCATCGCCGAGAATAGTAATCTTTCTACCAAGCTAGAAACACGACTTCCGTCACCGCTTTTCTTCATATATAAATACAATTCATTTACATAATCGTCTTTGCGCTCACGACCAAGTTTTAATCCTCTTTTGATGATGATATTATGTACTTGCTCAAAATGGTCAATTTCTTCTTTGGCTAGAGCCAATAAATCCTTAACTAAATCCTGATGTTCTGAGTTATTCGTAATTATCGTGATAGCGTTTGTTGCAGCTTTTTGTTCGCACCAAGCATGATCCGTTAATATCTCTTCAATATTTTTCTCTACGATATTTACCCATCTTGGGTCAGTTGGCAACTGTAATCTTAATACACCCATTTTTCTTTTTGTTTAATGTTTAAAAAAGTATTTAAAGTTAGGGCTGGAAGTAAAAAAGTTTAAAGTTTAAAACTTTTGTGATAGCTTTCGATATCAACAAAACCTTAAACTTTAAACCTTAATCTTTTTAAATAAAATATTCTTAATAAACGAAGATTGCTCTTTCGCTCATCATTTCATTTACTTCGTTAGCAACCTCTTCGATAACTTCTTCACTTGTGTGATTTGTTAATACTCTGTCGATTAATGCAACGATAGTTTCCATGTCGTCTTCAACTAAACCACGAGTTGTGATAGCTGCTGTTCCTACACGAATTCCTGAAGTTACAAATGGTGATTTATCATCAAATGGAACCATATTTTTATTTACAGTAATTTCAGCTTTTACCAATGCATTTTCAGCTTCTTTACCTGAAATTCCTTTATTTCTAAGGTCAATTAACATCATGTGATTGTCAGTTCCTCCAGAAATAATATCGTATCCTCTTTTTACGAACGCTTCTGCCATAGCATTTGCATTCTTTTTTAATTGCATTGCATAAGTAAAGAACTCATCTTGTAATGCTTCTCCAAAAGCAACCGCTTTTGCAGCAATAATATGCATTAAAGGACCTCCTTGGTTACCAGGGAATACAGCTAAGTCTAATAATGCAGACATCATTCTGATTTCTCCTTTTGGATTTGTTAATCCTAGTGGGTTTTCAAAATCTTTACCCATCAAGATTAAACCTCCACGTGGTCCACGTAATGTTTTATGTGTTGTCGTAGAAACGATATGACAATGAGGAATTGGGTCATTCATCAATCCTTTAGCAATTAATCCTGCTGGATGTGAGATATCTGCAAATAAGATTGCTCCTACGCTATCTGCAATTACTCTAAAACGCTCAAAATCCATATCACGAGAATAAGCCGAAGCTCCTGCGATGATTAATTTTGGTTGCTCTTTAGTAGCAATTTCTTGAATTTTATCATAATCTAAACGTCCTGTCTCTTTATCTACACCATAAAAAACCGGAGTATATAAACGTCCCGAAAAGTTTACTGGAGACCCGTGAGTTAAGTGACCCCCGTGAGATAAGTCAAATCCTAAAATTTTATCTCCTGGCTTTAAACATGCATGATAAACAGCAGTATTTGCTTGTGATCCTGAATGTGGTTGTACGTTTGCGTAAGTAGCTCCAAATAACTCTTTGGCTCTATCGATAGCAATTTGCTCAATAACGTCAACTACTTCACAACCTCCGTAGTATCTTTTGCCTGGATAACCTTCTGCATATTTATTTGTTAAAACAGAACCAGCTGCTTCCATTACCTCATCACTTACAAAATTTTCTGAAGCGATTAGTTCTAATCCGTGAATTTGTCTCTCTTGTTCTTCAAGAATAAGATCAAAAATTTGTTCGTCGCGTTGCATTTTTTAGTTTTTCGTTAATTTGATGCAAAAATACAAAAAAACGTTTGTCAAACTGTTAGATTATGATATATTTGACATAGAATTTTTCAACAAATAATTAACATGCACATGCCGATAACTGCCAACGATACTAAACGAAAATCATGGTTAGATGTACCAGAGAATAGTGACTTTCCTATTCAAAACATTCCCTTCGGTGTTTTTCTTACCAAAGAAAATATAGTAACGGTTGGAACAAGAATTGGCGACTACGCCATAGATTTAGGTGCTTTGCAACAATTAAGCTATTTCTCAGGAATTGATTTAACTGATGATATGTTTATGCAAGACACTCTAAATGATTTCATTTCTGATGGAAAAAAAACTTGGAGATTGGTTAGAAACCGTATTGCCGATATATTTGACATCAACAATCCACAATTAAGAGATTCTACAAAAGATAGAGATATAGTCATTTTTAAAATTGATGATGTCGAAATGCAATTACCTGTTTTAATTGGTGATTATACCGATTTTTACTCAAGCAGAGAGCATGCTACCAATGTAGGTAAATTGTTCCGTGATCCAGAAAATGCTTTGTTCCCAAACTGGTTACACATTCCTGTAGGATACCACGGAAGAAGTTCTACTATTATTCCTTCTGGAATTCCTGTACACAGACCAATGGGACAAACGCTTCCTAATGGAGAGAACTCTCCTGTTTTTGGTCCATCAAGATCTATTGATTTTGAACTAGAAACAGCATTTATTACAACCGATGCCAACATAATGGGAGAACCTATTCCTGCTTATGAAGCTGAAGAATATATTTTCGGAATGGTTTTATTGAATGACTGGAGTGCACGCGATATCCAAAAATGGGAATATGTACCTTTAGGACCTTTCTTGGCTAAGAACTTTGCTTCTTCTATTTCTCCCTGGATTGTTACCATGGATGCTTTAGAGCCTTTTAGAACCAAAGGACCTAAACAAGACCCGTCTCCGCTTCCTTACTTACAAACTAAAGGAAAGAAAGCTTTTGATATCAATTTAGAAGTTTCTATTAAACCATTGGATAAAGAAGAAACTGTAGTTTCCAGATCGAATTTTAAATATATGTATTGGTCGATGAGTCAACAATTAGCACATCATACCTCTAATGGTTGTCGTGTTAATTCTGGTGACATGATGGGTTCTGGAACAATATCCGGACCTACTCCAGACAGTTGTGGATCTATGCTGGAACTAACTTGGGGAGGAAAAAACCCTTTAAAGTTAAATGATGGTAGCGAACGTAAATTTATCGAAGATAACGATACTGTAATTATGAGAGGATATTGCGAGAGCAATGAAGTTCGTATTGGTTTTGGAGAAGTTTCAAGCCAATTACTTGCTCCTTTCGTGAGACAATGAAGAGATCTTGATTCAGAATAATAAAAAAACGCATTGAAAATTTTCAATGCGTTTTTTTTATACTTTTTTCCCAAAACAAAAAAGAAGGCTTTTGCTACAAATTTACTTCGTCTGTTCGACTTTCAGTCTCGAGTCAAGAAAGTATTTTTAGGTCTTTGATAAAGAGTTACTAACTTAAATTGTCTATAAAAGGACACGGATGATACGGATTTACAAAAGTAAAGCCACGGATTAAAACTGATTTAAAAATAATCAAAAATAAAATCCGTTTTAATCCGTGTTTTCGCCTTAGCGAATCCGCATAATCCACGTTACTTTCGCAAAGAGTTAGATAGAATTAAATTGATTTTTTTTTTTAAATCATTTCAATCCTTTTAATCTGTGGCATAAACTTTCCAGAGTTTATACTGGTATTTGTTGGCTTAAACAATGTAATGTTCCGAATCCCCAGATAAAATCAACACAACTAATTCCGATTACTTCTCTATCAGGGAAACATTCCGAAAGGATATTAAGTGCTACGCGATCATTACTATCATTAAAAGTAGGAACCAAAACGCTATTATTCAGAATTAAGAAATTAGCATAACTTGCTGGCAATCTTAAATCTTCAAAGTCTATTCGTTTAGGCATTGGCAAAGCAACAATTATTGGAGATTTTCCGTTCTCTAGCTTTGCATTTTGCAACCTTTTTAAGTTATCCTGCAAAGGTTCGTAGTTTGCATCATTTTTATCGGTTTCTACAATCGTTACAATCGTATCTTCATTTACAAAACGACACAAATCATCAATATGACCATGTGTATCATCCCCTTCTATTCCATCTCCTAACCAAATAACATTGGTTATTCCTAAATACTCTTTAAAAACAGCTTCGTAATCTTCTTTGGTGAAGTTTGGATTTCGAACTTGAATACTTGGATGCATCAAACATTCTTCTGATGTTAGTAATGTTCCTCTTCCGTTACTATCAATCGCACCACCTTCTACAATAACTGGTTTCCCTTTATACATTACTTGTGAAAGCGGAATATCTAAAACATCAGCAACTTTAGCTGGTACAAATTTATCTAATTGATAATTTTTATATTTAGCCCAACCATTAAAATTAAAGTTTAATGCTTCTCTTTTATCTCCATTTTTAACCACAATTGGTCCAGAATCACGCATCCAACTTCTGTTAGTCTTATGAACAATATAAGTAACATTGTTTAAATCTACACGTGCTCTTTCAAGCATATCATTCACTTTAGCTTTTAAAACTTCATCGGCAACTACCAAGAAAACAGTTTCATAAGTAGCTACTTTTTTTATAAACTCTACAAAAGCCCATTGAACTGCCTCGTATTTCCCTGGCCAATCTTTACCATTATGAGGAAAACACAATACAATACCTTGTTGTTTTTCCCATTCAGCAGGAAATCTTCTATTATTCGTTGTCATAAAAAGGTTCTAAATTAAAAAAGCAAAGATAATCATTCGTAACTTTTATCATTGTCCAATATTCATTTTTTCCTCTCCTTATAATATATATATATTCTCTAAAATAATTAAAAATACAATACTAACAAAGCAAACTTACCCTAGCCAAAGCCCTAAAACATGGGAATTATATAATACCGATAGAACACTCGTTTAAAACCATTACTCTAATTTTATGTTGAGTTAAAAAAATAGAGCTCACAAAAATCAAATTAAACAAATGATATCATGAAAAAGAAATTAGCTTCCGTATCGCTTTTATTACTATCCGTGGCAGCAGGTGCCCAAAACATGGCAACAACTTCTGCCCAACCTTCAGTTGAAAAAAATCCGTATAATAAATGGTCTATCGAATTAAATGGTGGTATAAACAAACCAACCAGAACAATGACCGAAGGGTATTCGACTGCTACACTTAGCCCATTTCATGCAGATTTAGGGGTAAGATACATGTTTAATCCAAAATTTGGTTTGAAATTTGACTTTGGGTATGATCAATTTAAAGAACGTGATGACACTCCCGATTTCGAAGGCAGACAATTAAGAACAAGTTTACAAGGGGTAATTAATCTTGGTAGAGCTTTAAACTTTGAAACCTGGACTAATACTTTTGGTCTGTTAGCACATGGTGGATTCGGAGTTTCTCAATTAAGTTCTGACACAGGTTTTGACGGAAAAGATTACACAGGTCACGGAATTCTTGGTCTTACAGGACAAGTTAGACTTAGTAATAGAATTGCTTTAACTGGAGATCTTACCGGAATCGTTAATGGAAGACAAAATTACAATTTCGACGGGATGGGCCCAACAACAAGTGGTAGCTTTGACGGCGTATTATTAAATGCTTCTGTAGGTTTAACTTTCTACTTAGGTAAAAACGAAAAACATGCCGATTGGTATTCTGAAGACAACGACAAGTACAACAAATTAGAAGAAAGAGTTGGTCTTATCGAAACAGGTCTTATCGATAGCGATAAAGATGGTGTAGCCGATTTATATGACTTAGAACCAAATTCTATTGCTGGAGTTGCCGTAAATACCAAAGGACAATCTATTGACAACAATCAAAATGGTGTTCCAGATGAATTAGAAAGTTACTTAGATAAAACCTACGGGCAAAAAAATACTACCGCTACAAACAATACTGTTGAGGAGTTAATTAACGGAGGATATGTAAACGTTTATTTTGACTTTAACTCATCAAAACCAACAAATGCGTCTTTATCTGGTGTTGACTTTTTAGTTAAATACTTAAAAAACAATCCATCAAAAAGTGCAGATATCGTAGGTTATGCTGACGAAATTGGAAGCTCTAGCTATAACACTGAGCTATCTAGAAAAAGAGCTGAAGCTGTGAAAAAAGTAGCTTTAAATGCTGGAATCGATGGATCTAGATTAAATGTTATTGCTAACGGTGAAGATACTTCTGTGAATAAAAATTCTAAAGAAGCTCGTCAAATCGTAAGAAGAGTTACTTTCCAGGTAAAATAAATTTAATTTTACTTTTAGAAACAAAAAAAGGACAAAATGTAAATTTTGTCCTTTTTGCTTTTATATAAATCAACTCAATTAGTCGATTGCTCTTTTAGTAATATCTCCAAAAGCATCTATTCTTCTGTCTCTGAAAAATGGCCAGTTCTGACGTACATTTTCTTGTAAATCTAAATCAACTTCGGCAATAAGAATTTCTTCTTTATCATGTGACGCTTGCGCCAAAATTTCACCTTGTGGACCTGCAATGAATGAAGCTCCCCAAAACTGAATTCCATCTGTACCATCGATATATTGCTCTAAACCAATTCTATTAGCAGCAGCAACAAATACACCATTTGCAACAGCATGTCCTTTCATCACGTTCATCCAAGCTCCATATTGGTTTTCACCATATTGCTCTTTCTCTTTTGGATGCCATCCAATTGCTGTTGGGTAAAACAATACTTCAGCTCCTTTTAAAGCGGTAATACGAGCAGCTTCCGGATACCATTGATCCCAACAAATTAATGTTCCTATTTTTCCTTTTTTTGTTTCAATAGCTTGAAAACCTAAATCCCCAGGTGTAAAATAGAATTTTTCGTAAAAATGTGGATCATCTGGAATATGCATTTTACGGTATAATCCAGCTTCAGATCCGTCTGTATCGATAATATAAGCACTGTTGTGGTATATTCCTGCCATTCTTTTTTCGAAGAAAGGAACAATTATAACTACACCTAATTCTTTGGCTAAAGCACTAAATGCAATAAATGAAGTACTATATAATGGTTCTGCTAAAGCAAAATTATCAACATCTTCACTTTGGCAAAAATAATGACTGCTATATAATTCTGGCAATAATATAACTTCGGCACCTTTATTTGCAGCGTCTTTTACCCAACTGATACACTTTTTCAAGTTGTTTTCGGCAACATCATTAAGGTTCAATTGAATAACAGCAATTTTATATTTCTTATTCGGCATGACTTAAAATTTTTAGACTGCAAAAATAGTTAATTTTCTAGATAGTAACAGAAAATCTAATTTAGATTATTCGTTTAAAATATTTTTTTATTTAAGAATTACTTTTTTATTAATTATTGAGTTATCATCCGTTATTATTTTTATGATATATATCCCGCTAGATTTCCCTGAAAGGTCAATTTTTTGTAGAACTCCTGCCTTTATACTATTTTCATAATTAGTAATTTTACCTAGTTCATCGATTACATAAACCGAAATAACCTTTTTATTATCTATCAAGTTAACATTTACAACTCCATTGGTTGGGTTTGGATATAAAAAAATATTGTTTTTTAAAATAGGTACTTCTATACCTAACGTCTGAGTAGTAAAAGATAACAAATCTGAATATAAGAACTTATTATTATCTCCATCAAAAGCTTTGAGTCGGTAATAATATTTTTCTCCTTTTATAAGATTATCTAAAACCGCATTAAAAGGAAATACAGCATATCCATAAACATTATTAGGAGTACTCATAATACTAGACCCTAGACTTTCTGTAGTTCCATATTCAAATTCTATATTAGTTAAAAATGCTCCAAAAGGATTTATATACCCAGTTAGTGTCGTTTGATTATTATTATCAATTACGTTTCCAGCTTTTAAAAACACCCTCTTAGAAAGATTAAAAATACCATCTTTACTATAAATTACATTCGCTCCGTTTAGCGCTTTTAATCTATAAAAATATATTTTATCAGAATCTAAATTGGTTAACAATGCTGTTACATAAGCTGAAGTACCTATTAAAACTTGGCTTACATTTGTAGAAATACTATTCTCATAGTTTAAAACCCCATATTCAAAAACTACGTTAGTTATATCATTACTATACGCATCAATATAAGCTGATAATGTCACACTATTATCCACTATAGTAGGATTAAATAAGATTATCTCATATTCTGATAATGTTGTAAAGGTACTAATTGTGCTAAAAATCTCTTTTTCATCATGTTTTGCTTTAAGTCTTACATAATAATTAGTTTTCGGTTTTAAATCTAATAAATTTCCATTAATTTTTTCAGTAGTATTAGCTTTAACTAAGATATTACTCTTTAAAATATCATATTTTGAAAAATCTTGTTTAGTAGTATATTGGAACTCAACATCCGAAATATCACTTCCATAAGAAGTAACATTTCCTTTGATTTCCGCTTTGTTTGCTAATACATTGGAAATAGCATCGATTGCTAATGAATATTCTTCTTTTGTAACAAAAGTCATCATCTCACTATAATAAGAAACATTACCACGAGATCCAACAATCCTGTAATAATAAGTTTTATTGGGCTCTAAATTAGATATTGGCAATGAAAAATCTAATGAAGAAGTAGCATATAATGCAATTGCTGAAATACTAACTTTATTTATTAATGAAGAATCAAAATATTCAACACGTACATTATCAACAGACCCCTCATTTACACTTACATTCCCAGATAAAACTGCACTTCGTGCAAGAATATTCTCTGCGGGATTTAATTGAAAAACAGTTGGTTTAAAATCGATTTTACTTTTTAATATTATACCACTTGCTCCTCCTACGTAAATATCCTTTCCAATTATCGAAATAATACAAGTTTCATAACTTTGCTCCAATTTAAATATATTATCCCAACTTTTTCCTCCATTTTCAGTCTTGTACAATTTTCCTTTTATATCAAAAACATAACCTACATTTTTAGAATAAAACTTAACATAGAGATAATTTTCATATGGAATTTCAAGCTTCGTCCAATTAAGCCCTCCGTTATTTGTCTTAAAAAGTAAACCATAAGCCCCAACAACATATCCAGTATCTTCATCTACAAAATCTATTGATTTTATATCTTCCTCAGCAGTAAAAACAACTTCCCAATTACCCCCTCCATTAATTGTTTTATATACTTTTTTGCTATAACTATTATATCCATATCCGATATTTTTATTCAAAAATTGCATTTTTTGAAAACTATTATCCGAAAGTCCTACCCAAGTGTTTCCTCCATCTATAGTTTTTTTCACACCAAATCTACCCGAAACAACACCTACGTTTTCAGAAAGAAACGACATACTGTCAATTCCACCATGCATAACTGCCAGACCTCCGTTTGATTTATTCCACGTCCTTCCCCCATCTAATGTTTTAAAAACAATCCCTTCATATGCCCCATCTCCTACCGCCGCATAAGCTAAGTTTTCACTCACAAATTCAAAAGCTGATATTCGATCAGCATCTATCGAACTCACTTTCTCCCAAGTTACTCCAGAATTAATTGTTTTAAAAAATAAATTTCCAGATTTAGCAATACCTATTTCATTCGTTGAAAACTGTAAATTGTTAATATCATAATAATTGGGAGAATTTTCAACCCATGTTTTACCACCATCCGTGGTCTTGATTATTCTGCCTCTCGCTCCAGTTGCGAATCCTGTTTCGCTATCTAAAAAATGTATTCCATAAATCCCAGTATTAAATATACGACTATCTTGAAAGCTAGCCCATTTCCAATTAAGACCACCATCGATAGTCTTAAAAATCACTCCATATAATCCTGCTGCATAACCTACACTTTCATTTACAAATGAAAAAGTATAAAAGGTATCATTCATATTTGGGATTTGCCACCAAGTTTCTCCTCCATCAGTAGTCTTATAAAGATTCGAATGCAGATTAGTAGACGAAAAACCAATATTCTCATCTATGAAATAAACTTCAGAAAAATCATAAGCAACTACATTTGAGTTTGTAGTTGCATACCAACTAGCTCCACCATCAATAGTCTTAAACATTCTTCCATCAGTACATGCAGCATGTCCAATCAAAGATGTAGTAAAAAAAGTTTTATTGATAGTAGCATTAGGAACTTTTAGATTATTCCAAGTATCCCCTCCATCTACTGATTTAATTATACTATTAGAGCTTGAAATAACAACTGTTGTTTCATTAATAATACTAATGGTATTAAAATTTACATAAAAAATTTTTTTTACTTCTGTCCATGAAGCTCCAAAATCAACTGATTTTAGCATATAACCATCATTCCCAATAACATAACCAACATTCTTATAAAACTTTAAATCATTACCGCTATTAATATCTTGTTTTTTCGTCCATGTTATTCCTGAATCATGAGTTTCTAATATTTCAGTATTATTTAAAATATACCCAACATTTTCAGAAATAAATTTAATATTTT